>CAIUFU010000001.1 GCA_903898475.1 uncultured Alphaproteobacteria bacterium
CCGAAGCCGTGAATCATGCTTCGACAGGCTCAGCATGACACCGAGGAAGAAGAAGCTAAAGTAACCGAGTCTAGCTATTGTAATAAAGTTCAAACTCAATCGGGTGAGGAATTTGCTCAACGCGATCGGCTTCTTGTAATTTCAATTCGATGTAAGCGTCAATTTGCTCATTAGTGAAAACACCACCTTCAAGCAAGAAACCTCTGTCTTTATCCAAAGCAGCCACAGCTTCACGAAGTGAACGCGAAACAGTTGGGATTTTTTTCAATTCTTTGTCAGACAAATGGTAAAGATCTTGGTTCTTTGGCTCACCCGGGTGGATTTTATTTTTAATACCATCCAAGCCAGCCATTAAAAGCGCTGCACAAGTCAAATAAGGATTTGAGGCAGGATCTGGAAAACGAGTTTCAATTCTGCGCGCCTTTTCGTTAGTAACGTGCGGAATACGAATTGAAGCCGAACGGTTTTTGGCAGAATAAGCCAACATTACCGGAGCTTCGTAACCAGGAACCAAACGCTTGTAACTGTTAGTTGTAGCATTTGAGAAAGCGTTGATTGCTTTGGCATGCTTGATGATTCCACCAATGTAAAACAAAGCTAATTCAGAAAGATTCGCATGTTCTTTTCCGGCAAAAAGATTTTCACCTTTTTTCCAAATTGATTGATGCACGTGCATCCCAGAACCGTTGTCAGCAAAGATTGGCTTTGGCATGAAAGTTGCAGTTTTGCCATAAGCTTGCGCCACGTTGTGAATAACATATTTAAATTTTTGGATGTTATCTGCCGTGTCAGTAAGCGTGCTATATTTGAAGCCGATTTCAAATTGTGAATTGGCAACTTCGTGGTGGTGAAGCAAAGGAACAACTCCAACTTCACGCAAAGTTTCAACCATTTCAGAACGCAAATCTTGACCAGTGTCGAGTGGCATCGCATCAAAGTAAGCGCCTTTAATTGGCGATCTGCGGCCTAAATTTCCACCTTCAATTTTTTTACCAGAATTGTGCGGAGCTTCTTCTGAATCAATCGCGTAAGAATTTCCGTGAGTTCCGCTTTGGTAACGCACATCATCAAAAACAAAAAATTCCGGCTCTGGTCCGAAATAAGCAACATCACCAACTCCACTTTTTTGCAAATATTCTTCAGCTTTTTTGGCCGTAAATCTTGGATCGCGATCGTAGCCTTTGCCGGTTGCTGGATCAATTACGTCGCAAGTAATTACCAAAGTTGGCATGCTCGAAAAAGGATCAATAAAAGCAGTGCCCAAATCTGGAATCATCAACATGTCAGAATCGTTGATTTCTTTCCACGCAGGAACTGAAGATCCGTCAAAAGAAACACCTTTAACCAATTCTTCTTCACCAACCGCATCAGCGCAGTGGCTGATGTGAAGCCATTTTCCGTTGTAATCAGAAAAACGAAAATCAATGAATTTAATGTTACTATTTTTGACCATTTCAAAAATAGCAGAAACGCCAGATGCCTTTGACATGTGCTTGTATGAAGATTTTGATTTTAAGAAGGGGAGGGAGAACGACAGCTAGATC
>CAIUFU010000002.1 GCA_903898475.1 uncultured Alphaproteobacteria bacterium
AAACAATATTTCGCAGCGATCACGCTTCAAACCACTTGGTTTTGAAAGGCGTGCTCGGGCGTGATAAAGCAAGAATCAGCGCTGAGATTGATTTGGCGATTGAGCAAGAATTGTAACTTACAGGTAAGGGGGTGGTGATTAGTGCGTCGTACAGGGATTATTCACTTTTTGTATCTCAAATTAGCGTTTAAAGATCTTTTTCAGGCCCACTTTTTTTGGAAAGCTTTTCCGAAAAATAATCTGAGCTAGATTTTGTGCGTACCACGCCAGATGGAATTTCGCTTTCTCCAAAACCTTTTGGACAAACGCTGTTTAAAAGGCGCTCTGGATGTTCTAAAATTCTGGCATGTATCTCGGCTTTTCTATCAAAAATATTTTCGTAATCTTGTAAAACCGCTTTCATACCCTCAATAGTTTGAGCCAAATTTAGAAAGCCTGCGTAAAGACTTTTTTCCTCTTTTGTGGCCACTCTTTTGTTTCTAGTTTTTTTATCTTCAACATGAGTAAGTTTCTCAAAAAACTGAAACTCTTCACCGTGTCCCTTAAGCATTTTTGCTACTAGATTAACCTCCTCAAGCTCTCTTTTTCCAGTCTTACCTTTATGATTCGATTTGTAAGTAATGACTTCTGTGTCTTTATATTCTTTGGAATATTTCTTTAAATCTTCTGAAAGAGTTGCGTCGTAAACTTTAAAATGGTCAGAAATTCCACTAAGAATATTTTGCAAATTTACCACACACTCTTCTAACAGCGCTGTATCATAAGTTGTATTTTCTTCATTTTCTTTCATGTGAGAGCATTCGTGCTTAATCATCTTCACAAGATATTTTCCTTCAAAATTGGTTGCGATTTTTAACTCTTTGGTTTGAGGAAGATACCCACCACTAAAGCCAAATTTATCCAACCCTTCTGCTTTCAAATTTCTTGAAAGGTTTGCGTCGTAAATTCTAACTTCCGCCACTTCTAAACACTGCAAAATCAGATCTCTAGTTTTTGGACCTTGCGCAGCAGCTTTTCTGAATTCATCCCGAACATTGCTCATGATGAACTTGGCTTTTTTTAACACTTCTTCAGAAACGGTTGTGCCTTCGTCAATTTCTAACTTCGGCCCCCTTGCTTTTAAGAGAGCTTCTAGTTCTGGGTCTTTCAAATCACTGGCTTTAGCATCAGCTACTGGTAATCCAAAAGTTGGTAAAGCGTCCCAAATTTTTCGCAAAAATACACCCAATCCCCGCGCCAAGGGCTGTTCACTAGTGGTAGCGCGCACAAAATTTATTTTTTCTTGTAGCTCAACTTCTCTTGCCGATATTTTTTCGCTTTCGACGCTTGGCAAAATACCGTCAAATGCTTTGGCAACAAACACCTCTGAGACAACGTTTGAAGACGCAGAATCAGAAATTTTAGTTAAGTTTTTCATAAATTTTGTTGGATTCTAACTTCAACAACCAATGAGGCTCAAATAACTGGAATGAAATTAACGCCAATTTTTTGTTTGTTAGAAGATTTTTGTAAGAATATTTTGAGTAGGAAGCTTTGGTTATTTATTTTCCAAAATCCAATCCTGGGCTTTTTCAATTTGATTATACTTGAAAATTTTCACCTCGGGATGCACCCGACCTTTAGCAATTCTTGCGACAATTTTTGTAAAAAATCCTCCCATCCCTAGCGCCGCTTTTTTGAATTTGTGATGATTTTGGCGGGCGAAATTTAAATATTCGGCGCGGTTTTGCGCACTCGACCAGTAAGGAAATTTTTTAGCGTGAATGATAATTCCTCGAAGCTCGCCATGGGTTGCAAAATATGGGTCGATGAGGTCGGAAATATTTTGAAAATCGTCAGCCGTAAAAGGGTTGGTCGCATCAAGCAAAATCACACCGTGATGATCGTCAAACTGGCAGAGTAGGCCGTTTTGGGTGGTCACTTCTTTAAAGGTTACTTCAAACTGATGGTCGTTGTCGTAAGTCATGAGAATTTTTTTGTGAGTTGTTGTGAAGAATTAATCGAAAAAAACCCGCCTGAAAATTAATTCAGACGGGTTTTTTTTAAAGATCACTTAACTTCTAAGAAAATTTATTGAGCTGATCCAAAAGTGTAAGACAGACCTAAATGCGCTACACCTAAAATAGTGTCGCTGGTGGCATTTTGGTAAGGCAGTTTGTTAAGTTTTTGGATGTCGTAAGATGTTTTGATGCTGAGATTAGTTTTTGGCAGATCAAACAAAAAACCCACTCCGTAAACCGGTGAAGTGTGACTAAACGCTCCATCGATTTGATATTGCGTACGAGCTACACCCCAAGACACGAAGGGAGAAAAACCGGGTAAAACTTTAATCCCCAAATTGGCTCTGGCACCGTAACGATTATCAATTTGGATTTTCGGACCAGTGCCCACAATGTTGTTATCAAAACCTTTAGTGGTCGAATTTAAGTCTTCGTAGAAAACTTCTCCAGCAAAGTGAAGTATCGCTGGGTCATATCGCACCCCGGCGTTTAGTCCAAATCCGGTGTCGATGGTTTGTCGTTCATTATTGTCTTTTGGTCCTGATAGCACTGCAGAATTTGCGGATTTGTGATTTGCTATAGTTTCCAAGCCGTCAATGCCGATAAACACGCCGTTAGAGGCCTGTGACTGTGTTGCAAGAAGTGCTAAAGAAAAGAAAATCGGTAGAAACTTTTTCATAATTATCTCATTAGTTATTAAGAACTGACATTGATGAATAGCAAATGTCATGGGACCACGGATGGTCGGTTCTTAAAACTAAAGGGCTATTATCTTCGCTCTCATTTTTATAAACTTTCTATAAAATAATCGTCGTAAGCAGCGTAATTTGAATTTTCTACGTAACGCGGAAAATCGACTTTTAGCCCCTTGGGCATTGATTCTAGAAAAATTACTTCAAACTTTTAAACAACATCAAAGCCAAGTCTCTGGCGTGAGCGTGATCAACAATTCTGGTTGGATAATTTTTGCCAAGTTCCACGCCACAAGATTTTAATAAATTTTCGTCAGCCTCCCAAGGGTTGTGAATAAATCGTTGCGGCAATTGCGCTAATTCGGGAATCCACTTCTTAACGTAATTTCCCTGCGCGTCAAAACGCTCGCCCTGCAATGTCGGATTAAAAATTCTAAAGAATGGAGCCGCGTCAGCACCACTTCCAGCCACCCATTGCCAGTTGGCTACGTTGCTGGCAAGATCAGCATCAATCAAACAATCCCAAAACCATTTCTCACCTTCGCGCCAATCAATTAGCAAATCTTTCACCAAAAACGATGCCACAATCATGCGCACGCGATTATGCATCAGGCCAGTTGTCCACAGCTCGCGCATGCCAGCGTCAACAATTGGAAATCCGGTTTGACCCTTCTGCCATTTCTGCAAAAGAAAATCATTTTTTTTCCAAGGAAATTTCTCAAATTCGATGCGAAAAGATTTGGTGGGAAGTTCTGGAAAATGAAAAAGCAAATGGTGGCAAAACTCACGCCAGCCAAGCTCGGTGAGAAATTGTGTTTTTCCTTCGGAGGGTGAAATTTTCTTTGCTGCGTAAAAAATTTCTCGCGGCGAAATCAATCCAAAATGCAAGTGCGGCGAAAGTTTTGAAGTGCCGTTAAGGCTAGGAATGTCGCGGGCTTGTTTGTATTCTTGAACTTTATTTTTTAGAAAAGATTCAAGGCTTGAAGTTGCGATAATCTCAAATTTTTCGGCCCAATTTTTTTTCGGCAAAAGATCAAAAACGTCATTTTCAATATCCAGAAAGAAGTCGCGGGCACCCTTTGCTGGCGAAGGCAAAGGATCTAAAATTGCATCTGAGTTTTTCAAACAATGGCGCCAAAAAGGTGTAAACACTTTGTAGTAACCGCCGCTGCCATTTTTAATTTCAGTTGGTTCAAAAAGTGTCGTTGCTTTAAAGTCAAAAACCGCAATTGAATTTTCTTCCGCGAGTTTTTTGATTTTCTCCTGAAGCTTTAATTCTGGATGATTAACGACGCGCGAAAAATAAATCGCCTCGATATTTTTGCTCAAAAAAATCTCACGTAAAATCTCCAAACTATCACCTTTTTTTAGAGCGAGTTTCAGAGAAAATTTTTCCAGAAGTTCCTTAGAAAAATTCTCCAAAGCGTGATGCAAAAACCACTTCGAAGCCTCACCAAGTGGGCGTCGATTTGCTTCATCTAAAATAAAAAGTGGTGCGACATTTTTGTGATCCCGCATCGCGTAAAAAAATGCTGGATTGTCGCTAACTCGTAAATCTTGATTAAATAGAACTAAGGCGTGTTTCATTGATTTTAACTTGAGCAAGAAATGCTAATTTCCTTCGCCCAAGCGGGCGGAGGGTTGGAGTAAGATTCATTTTCTGGTTGTTCTTCGTAAGGATTTTGCATGATTTTTTGTAATTTTTTTACTTCTAAAAAATCATTTTCAAGATCGGCTTTTTCGATGGCGGTTTGGAGCAGGTGGTTGCGCAAAATGAATTTGGGGTTGGAGTTTTTCGTGGTGGGAAGTTGTGGGTGCAGCTTTTTTATGGCTTGGTGCCATGAATCATCTTTCGACAGGCTCAAGATGACATCGAGTTTGTTGAGGTTGCGGAAGAAAAATGTGTAATCAATTTGATGTTCTTCAAGTAAGTCTAAAATTTGGTGAGTGAGTTTTTTTACATCTTCGTCAGACGCGGCAAATCCAAGCTTTAGCGCCATTAATTGGTAAAATTCTTCGTAAAAGATTTTTTCGTAATTCGCCAAAATTTCCTTCTGCTCTTCCATCGAAACTAAGCTTGAAAGTGTGATGGCAAAGGCGTGCAAATTCCATAAGCCGATTGCCGGTTGATTGGCAAAAGAGTAGCGTCCTTGCGTGTCAGAATGGTTGCAGATGTGGTGTGGATTGTAGCTGTCTAAAAATCCGAAAGGGCCGTAATCCAGAGTGATTCCAAGAATCGACATATTGTCGGTGTTGAGAACGCCGTGGCAAAATCCGACGGCTTGCCATTTGGCAATGAGCTTGGCGGTTGATTCGACGACGCTTGCTAGAAAGTCGGCGTATTTGTTTTTTTGATCTTTTAGCTGAGGAAAATTTTGTTCAATGACGTAATCGGCGAGAATTTTTATTTGCTCATTTTGTTTGCGGTAGAAAAAAACTTCAAACGTGCCAAAGCGCACGTGGCTTGGTGCCATGCGAATTATTTGGGCGGCTTTTTCCATGCCGTCGCGGTAAATTTTTTGATCGGAGGCGATTAAGCAAAGGGCGCGTGAAGTTGGAATTCCAAGCGCGTGCATTGCTTCTGACACTAAAAATTCGCGAATTGATGAGCGAAGCACCGCCTTGCCATCCCCCATGCGAGAATAAGGCGTGAGGCCAGAGCCTTTTAAAACCAGATCCCAACTTTGATTTTTTTTGTTAGTGATTTGCGCAAGCAAAGCGGCGCGTCCGTCACCAAGTTGCGGCACGAAATGGCCAAATTGGTGACCGGCGTAAAGCATTGCCAGATTGCAAAAATTGGGGTTGGTGAATTGGCAGAAATCGGGGTTGGGAAATTCTTTTTTGTCAAAATCGATAAGCTCGCAGGCGCTTTCGCTGTAAGCTGCGACAAAGCTGTTTTCTAGTGGCGTGGGAATGATTTTGGAAAAAAAATCGGTGCCTAATTTTTTGAAATGGTTGTTGAAGGTGAGCACTGAAATTTGGAAAAATTTGTGAAGAAGAAAAGAAGTTCATAGGTCCCTGAGCAAAGCGTAGCGTCGTCGAAGGGC
>CAIUFU010000003.1 GCA_903898475.1 uncultured Alphaproteobacteria bacterium
AAGCTGAGTAAATAGGCAAAAATTATTGTAATTACCGCGGAAGAAAAAGCTGAGAATTCTTTTTTGCCGTAAGTTTTTTCGTGCAGTTTTTGATAAAAAATAATCAAGAAAATCAGAATGATCGTGGCAAAAAGCCATGACCAATCATTATATTCTTTTTGTGCAGTGAGGCTGATGGTTAAGATCGTCAGGCCAATAAAATAGAGCCATGAGAATAGGTTGTGGGGCAGAAGAAATTGTAAACTTATTGTGACTTTTGGGGTTTTTAAAATCTCACTCCACTTCGCTGATAAAATCAAAACCATCACCCACCAAAAAGCTCCGGAGTTGAAAACTACTGTAGCAAAAATTGTCGGATCGAATTGCGATCCGATTAAAATTATTAATAAAACAACTCCGTCGCGTCGCCAGTTAATGTGGTTGTTTTTAAGCAATAAAACCCCAAACAAAACCAGCAGTGGCAAGGATATAGAATAGAAAGCAAACCGCTGATCGTAGCCGGCAATCATTTCTAAAATGATTAAAAAACCTGAAGCAAGGGACGCCAAAAAAAGCGGGCGTAAAAAGTGATTTTGTCGCACCCAAAAGAAGCTCAAAAAAATCAGTAAAAAAACCGGCAATAAATCTTCTCGCAGCATGAAAAACAAACGCACCGCAATAGAGCTTGAATAAGTGTTGTAGTAAGACTCGGAAAGGGCGGGAAGGGCGGCGATAAAATCAGGAAAGCATTTGAACAAGATCAGCAAATAAAAAAGCAGCAGTGAAATTGTGGTGTAATTTCTCAGGCAAAAAGCCGGTTTTAGCGATTTTTTCTCGAGCAATTTTGCCAGCTCAAAAACAATTACCAAAATTCCGTAATGGGGTTTTAGACAGAATAGAAGGGCAGCGAGAGTGCCGATTAAAATTTGGTCGGATTTTTTAGTCTGATTTAAAAATTGGTAAGAAATGTAGGGAATTCCAAAAGCTAAAAGATAAGTCGATTTAGTGGCGAATTCATTGAATTGCAGCGTGAAGGCGCGTAAGAAAAATCCAACAGCAAAACTTAAAATAATCAGATTAAAAGTGGTGCGATCCTTAGAAATATTGGAGCGCTCTAGAATTTTAGCAGAAAAATAAATTGCCGAAATTCCCACCAAATTAACGAAAATTTCTGACGCGACAATTGGGCTGATGGCAAAAATTTTGGCGAAAAAAACCGGAATCACCGTGATGCAAAGCGAGATCGGAAAATTACTTTCAAAAAAATCCTGGTAATATTTTCCGCCATTTAAAAGTTTTGCTGCCATGTCTAAGTAGGCGCCAGAATCGTGACCAATGTCGCGCGTTGATCTGATTAAAATGCTGAGTGCAACAATTGCTAAAGTGCCAAAAAAAGCGCAGGATTTTGCGGCGAAAATTTTTCTAAAAAAAACGCCCAAAGCGGCGAGCTTTTTTAACAAAAAAGTTTCGAGTTTGCCGCCCCAAATCAATCTCTTTTCTTCAATGTTTCTTTGTAGTTCTAGCACTGCGAAGTAAGGGTTGAATATTGTTTGCTTAAGCCCAAAAATGAAGGCTCCAACCTAGTTTATTCTTAAACCAAAAATCAATTTTAAAATGACTCAAACTATCACAGTTGCGTATGGCGATGGCATCGGCCCTGAAATTATGGAAAGCACTTTAGAAATTCTCAAAGAAGCCAAAGCTGATTTGAAATTTAACATTATCGAAGTTGGCAAAAATATTTACGAGAAAGGCTTTAATTCTGGCTTGATGCCATCGGCTTGGGAAGATTTAGCCGCGACAAAAATTTTGCTAAAAGCGCCAATTACAACTCCGCAAGGGGGAGGCTATAA
>CAIUFU010000004.1 GCA_903898475.1 uncultured Alphaproteobacteria bacterium
ATCTTAGGCAAGGTGCTTCGTAAGTGGTGCTTAGTTTGCTGCATCAAGTCACGCAATTTTTTGATTAACTGAATTTCGTTTTTGGCGGTCACAGCCACGCCCTTTACGATATAAACACACCAATCCACCCAACTTTTGGTTTCTCTTGTGGATTGTAAAAGTCGGTAATAGTCTTTTTTGCTCGACGTGATGTATCGACTTAAATATAGGACAGGCAAGTCTAGCAAACCTTCACGTTGCAAAATCAATAGATTCAAAATACGCCCTGTGCGGCCGTTTCCATCATAAAACGGATGGATACTTTCAAATTGATGATGGGCGATTGCCATGCGCAAGATTGGGTCTAAATCATCATCGGCATGAATAAACTCAACCAAATCACCCATCAACTTCTCTACCAAAAATGCATCTTGAGGGGGCTCATAAACAATTTCTCCAGTCAGTTGATTTCTCAACACCGTACCTGGCAATTTGCGCAAGCCAGCATTATTTCTTTCCACTTCCTCTTGCACGCGTAAAATTGTATTTAATCTGATTAAACTGGACGAGCGAACATCTAAATAACCAGCGTTCAAACCCGCTATATAATTACGAACCTCTTTCGAAGCTGGTGATGAAGAAGCGCTTTGATCATAGGCGTAGAGCTCATCATGTGTGGTAATGATATTGTCTATTTCCGAACTATCTTTTGCCTCTTGAATAGACAGCGTGTTTAGCAAAATTGCTTGGTTAGGTAATGATTCACATAAGCCCTTTAACTCAGCGAGATAGCGATGGGCATCAGCCAGCGCTTGCCAAATTGGCTTAATTTCTAGGTCGCTATAATTAGGTAATTGAAGTTTTTCCACTTTTCCAACCATTATGTTGTGATAACAAACTGCGATTATCTTATCACGTCAATCATGAAATGTATAAAAAAATCGATTTTCTTATCACGTTATTAGGCATGTATATAAAAAGTATGTTTTTTTGTACACCTCAATTATTGGTATCAAAAATCTTGGTTCCAAAACATCAAAGCCCGCATTAGCGGGCTTTGACTAAGACTTGTTAATTAGGTATTCCTCAAAATGGAATGTCATCCGCAAACGAATCAAAATCACCACCGCTTGCAGGCTGCTGAGCTTGCGCTGTTTGTGCTGGTCGAGAAGCTTGTTGTGGTTGTGATTGATCTTCGTCCATAGATTCGTAAGAGTTGCTAGCGCCACCTTCACGACCTCCTAGCATTTGCATACGATCAGCAACTACTTCGGTTGTATATTGATCTACACCCTCTTTATTTTGCCACTTGCGTGTTTGCAAACGCCCCTCTATATAAACAGAAGATCCTTTTTTAAGATATTGGCCAGCTACCTCAGCCGTTCTGCCAAAAATCACTATACGAACCCATTCTGTTCTATCTTGTTTAGCGCCATTTTTGTCTTTATAACTATCTGTACATGCAATTGAAAAATTTGCAATCGCATCTCCACCAGCCGTATATCGCATTTCTGGGTCACGACCCAAGTTGCCCACCAAAATC
>CAIUFU010000005.1 GCA_903898475.1 uncultured Alphaproteobacteria bacterium
CCAGGGCGATGTGGCAGGAACCACGCTGGACAGCCAGGACGATGCCGGCACGCGCAGATATTCTTCAATGCCCAATTTGTGCGCCAATTCTTTATAATCGATGTCGAGTTCAACTAAAGTTTCTGAATGCTCCGACACAAAAGCAACCGGCACAATCACCGGAATTTTTTTATCCAAAG
Source organism: uncultured Alphaproteobacteria bacterium (assembly GCA_903898475.1). Classification (GTDB taxonomy): domain Bacteria; phylum Pseudomonadota; class Alphaproteobacteria; order Rickettsiales; family UBA1997; genus UBA2645. The sequence continues at coordinate 180 of CAIUFU010000005.1, forward strand.
CCGCTCTTTTTATTTCTTGATCCAAACTCGGCGAAGTCCATTGCAATGGCCCTACTTTTGACTGGTAGCAAATTTGAAAATTAATTTCCTCTTCTTTAACCGAGCAGATTTCTGCCAAATTTTCGACGATTTTTTTGGTAGTTTCAGTTACTTGAAAAACGTAAGGATCACCCCGATCAATCAGTTTTTGCGGCAAGCCATGCGCCGAAAATAAAAAACGAAATTTAGTAAAATCAGCGCTCGATTTCAAAATTGTTTGCTTGATCAAAAAGCTGTGCGACTTGATAAATTCAGGCTCAGTCGGATAACAACACACTGTTTTTGTCGCTACATTTTTTTCTGATTTTCGACGCACCGCCATGAATTTTTCGACAAAATCACTAATCGAAGACTCAGACGTGGCACTAGAAAATTGCGGATAAAGCGGCAGTAAAATTAATTGATTGGGATCATATTTTCTAACTTCTTCAACCGTCTCTTCGGCGAATGGTTTCCAATAACGCATCGCAACAAAAACTTTAAAATTTCCTGAAAATGACAATTCTTTTTCCAGCGCGTAAGCCTGAGCTACAGTGAAATCCAGAAGAGGCGATTTGCCGCCAATTTGCGCGTAAATTGCTTGCGCTTTTTTCTCTCTTTTTGACGAAATAAATTTTGCTAAAAAATAACGAAATGGCTGCGGCAAACCAATAATGGCGCGGTCGTTAAATAAATTAAAAAGAAATGGCTTAACCGATTCCAAAGCATCCGGACCACCCAAATTAAATAAAATTACGGCGGTTTTTTTGTTTATATTTTTCATTTAGAAATCATTTTTTTTGCACCCAAGCTGCCGATAAAAATCAGCGAAAAAATCACCACAATTGCTGAGCTAATTGTTAAATCATAAATCGTTGCAGCCTTAAATGACAAGGCCGCAATCACTGTCGCCACAATAGGGCTTAACAACATCATTTGCTTGGCTGTACTTGAAAAAATTCGCGCAATTGCTGCTGGCAAAATCAAAAGTGCCGTCATTAAAAACACGCCGACAATCCGCGCCGACAAAGCAATTGCGACTGAAAGCAAAATTAAAAAAGACAAATTCCACAGCTCAATTTTGATGCCTTCAATTTGTGCTAAATCTTGGTTGGTGTTAATTAGTAAAAGTTTTTTGAAGGCAAAAATAACGTAAAAAATTGTAACTAGCGTAATTGCGGCGAGCGCACAAATATCAATGTTTCCTACCGTCAAAACGTCACCAAAAATGTAGGAAGTAAAAGAGAAATTTTTTAGCCACAAATCATTTAAAATCACCGACGTAGCCACGCAAAAATAAGACAAAATCATTACGATTACATCTTTTGAAAAATAACGATTTTGTGAAATCAAGCGCACCAAAAATGCGAAAACGCAGGCGAAAAAAATAATCGCAGAAATTTGATTCAACTCACCAATTGCACCCAAAACTAACCCGAGCAAAATCGAGTGCGACAAAGCGTCGCCGAAATAAGATAATTTTTTCCACAAAACAAAAACGCCAAGTAACGACGAAGAAATTGCGATCAAAATTATGGCAAAAAAAGGATTAACCAGAAAAGTTTCAATCACTTGAGTTTTTGTTTTTTCAATTATTAGAATTTAGCGCCTATCTTCCTTCTATCTTCAACAAACTTCGAACCATGTCAGAAAAAACCAAAGAATCGCTTTCTGTTTTTATGAAAAAGCAAATCAGCGAAAAATCTAGCAAAAAAACTTTAGCCAAAAAGCTCAACGCCGCCGCTGCAAAAAATTTGCAACCCGGTCAAGAAAAGGAAAAAGAAGGGGAAAGCCCTGAAGATGAAATGACCGATGAAGAAAAATTAGAAGAAGCCAAAAAAGCCTCCCGCAACAAAGCCGCAGGACAAGACCAAACTGAAATGTTAAAAAAGCTTTTCATGGAAAATTGCGCTAAATATTTGCTGATGATTTCAATGCTAGTCGTGCTTTCAATTGGCGTGATTAAATTTGGACCAGCAATGGTTGGTGCTTTAAACGGCTTGGTTACCAAAATGATTCTTGGGTCTTTTGGAAAATAGCTAAAAAACCCCTCGGTTTGACTTTTTATTTTGCCCAAATTACAAGTCCCAACCTTCATTTCTGGACTCAACTTACCCCTCAAAAAAATGGTCAAAAAATCTGACGTAAAGCTGTCGCACAACCTTTCTAAAGAAAAAGAATTTTCTAAAAAAGAGCTACTCGAATTTTACCGCGAAATGCTTTTGATCCGTCGCTTTGAAGAAAAAGCCGGACAACTTTACGGCATGGGATTAATCGCTGGATTCTGCCATCTTTACATCGGTCAAGAAGCAATCGCCACCGGCATGCGCGCCACCATGAAAGATGGAGACAAAGTAATCACAACTTACCGCGATCACGGCCACATGATTTCAGTTGGCTCTGACCCGAAAAAAATTATGGCCGAACTTTTAGGTCGCCGTGACGGCTCTTCAAAAGGCAAAGGCGGCTCGATGCATTTATTTGATTTAGAAAAACATTTCTACGGTGGCCACGGCATCGTCGGCGCCTCTGTGCCAATTGGCGCCGGACTTGCATTTGCCGATAAATATCGCGGCAACGCAAATGTCACTTACTGCTATTTCGGCGACGGCGCGGCACATCAAGGCCAAGTTTACGAAGCTTTCAACATGGCAAAATTGTGGAACCTGCCAGTTCTTTTCATTATTGAAAATAACCATTACGCCATGGGAACTTCACTTACTCGCGCCTCTTCAATTGACCAACTACACAAGCGCGGTATTGGCTTCAATATTCCTGGTGTAGAAATTAACGGGATGGATGTTTTTGATGTGATTCGTGACGCCCAAAAATGTGTCGATTTCGTGCGCTCCGGCAACGGTCCGATGGTTCTGGAAATGGACACTTACCGTTACCGCGGACATTCAATGTCTGACCCCGCCACCTACCGCAGCAAAGAAGAATTAAACTGCAAAAAAGATTTAGATCCAATCGACTCTCTACGCGCCCACATCGAAAAAAACAAAATTGCCTCAGACGCTGAAATCAAAAAAATTGACGACTCAGTTAAAAATGAAGTTAACGAAATCGTAGAATTTGCCAAAAACTCTCCAGAGCCGGATGAATCCGAGCTTTTAACTGAAATTTACAACTAAACATGCTTAGAAAAATTACCGTTCGCGAAGCTCTGCGTGAGGCAATGGCTGAAGAAATGAGAACCAATCCAGAAGTTTTCGTCATGGGCGAAGAAGTTGCCGAGTATAATGGCGCTTACAAAATCACCCAAGGTTTGCTTGCTGAATTTGGCGAAAAGCGCGTAATCGACACTCCAATCACCGAGCAAGGTTTTGCTGGGATTGCAATTGGTGCGGCTTTTACCGGATTAAAACCGGTTGTTGAATTTATGACTTTCAACTTTGCCATGCAGGCAATTGACCAAATCATTAACTCCGCTGCTAAAACCGGCTACATGTCGGGTGGACAAGTTCAATGCCCAATCGTGTTTCGTGGCCCAAATGGCGCGGCTTCTCGCGTTGGCGCTCAACACTCGCAATGCTACGCTGCTTGGTACGGCGCAATTCCTGGATTAAAAGTTGTGGCTCCTTACTCAGCTGCTGATTGCAAAGGCTTACTTAAAGCTGCAATTCGCGATCCAAATCCGGTAGTGTTTTTAGAAAATGAAATCACTTACGGCATGTCTTTTGAAGAAGAATATGACGAAGATCACATTGTTGAAATCGGCAAAGCTGCCGTGCTTCGCGAAGGCAGCGATGTAACAATTATCGGCTTTTCTTTGGTGGTTAAATTTGCTCTTGAAGCCGCAGAAGAACTGGCCAAGGAAGGCATTAGTGCCGAAGTAATTGACCTTCGCACCATTCGTCCAATCGACCGCGAGACTATTGTTAATTCAGTTAAAAAAACCAGCCGCTGCGTCACAGTTGAAGAAGGTTTTCCATTCGCCTCAATCGGCAGTGAAATCGCTTCAATTTTGATGGAAGATGCTTTCGATTATTTGGATGCGCCGGTAAAAAAATTAGCTTCAGTTGATGCGCCTTTGCCTTACGCAGCAAATCTTGAAAGACTTTCTTTGCCTAAGACTCAAAACATTATTGACGCGGTTCGCGAGGTTTGTTTTAAAAATTAATGAAAGAGAATTTTCTCTACAAATTTGTTAAGAAATACCAAATTTCTAAACCACTTTTTATCGGCTATTTCATTGCCGTATTTACGATTTTTTATTTCGGATTTTTTATTATTTTTGGCGACAAGGGCGCAATTCAGCTCTTCGTTTTAAAGAAACAAATCGACAATAAAGAGGCCACCAAGCAAGAAGTTTCAGGCAAAATGCAGGCCAAAGAAAATATGGTCAATGGCATGAAACCAGAGTCTCTCGACATTGATTTGCTAGACGAGCAAGCGCGAAAAGTTTTGGGATATGCCGGAAAAAACGAAGTCGTAATTTATCACGATAAATCCAACAAATCAGACCAATGAATTTACAGCATGAATTTTACCGTAAGTGCCTTCACCTATTGCTGTTAGTGATTCCATTGACTTATCACTATTTGGGAAAATGGAAGGCCTTAATGATTTTCGCACCGATCACTTTGATCGTCATTTCTCTCGATTTTGCCCGCCGATATTCACCAAAAATTAAAAATTTTTTCGCTAAAATTTTCGGCCCCGTGCTTAGAGAACATGAACTAACCGGCGAAAAACTTTGTGGCGCTAGCTTTGTTGGTCTTGCCACTTGCCTTAATTTTTCACTATTTAAACCTGCAATCGCCATTTGTGGATTTTTAATTTTGGTAATCTCTGACACAGCAGCAGCCTTGATTGGAAAAAGCATCCCGAGCAAACCATTTTTTGAAAAATCGTCAGCCGGCTCTTTGTCGTTTTTTATTTTCGGATTATTAATTCTTGCTGGTTGCGGCATTGGTTTTCATATGGGTGCTTGGTTTTACGTTTTCGGAACTTTCGCCGTTTTCTGCGTCACCATGTTTGAAGCGCGACCAAGCCTTTTCAAGACTGACGACAATTTTGTTATCCCGATTGGATTCTCAGTAATAATGACTTTTTTTGATCTAGTCTGGAACTACTCCTATTAGCTTTTTGATGCACTTCCCCAAAGATTTTCCAGAAAAACTGCGATCCAGCATCTTGACCTCGGAAGTCGTTGGCAAAAAAGTAAAATTAAAAGCCCGCGGCCATGAATTTCAGGGCCTCTGCCCCTTTCACAATGAAAAATCTCCATCATTCACCGTTAACGATTTAAAAGGTTTCTACCACTGTTTTGGCTGCGCCGAACATGGTGACGTGATTAGCTTTGTCATGAAAGTTGACGGGCTAGAATATAAAGATGCAGTGGCAAAGTTGGCCGAAGATTTTGGCATTCCAATTCCCAAAGTAATCTTCAACGAAGCCAAGGAAAACGCGCTTGAACGCGATTATTTAATTTTAGAAAAAGCCTGCCAATTTTTTGAAAGAAATCTTCACACTGAACAAGGCGCCGAAGCGCGAGCTTACTTAAAAAAACGCAATTTAAATTCCACCAGCGCCAAAAAATTTCGCCTTGGTTTGTCACTAAATTCTTACGAGGCACTTAGCGATTTTCTGAAATCCGAAGGATTCTCCGACTTAGAAATATCTAGAACCGGCATCATTGGTCAAAATGACCGCAAAAAACTTTACGACAAATTCAGAAATCGCGTGATGTTTCCAATCACCGACAAAAAAAATCGCGTCATTGCTTTCGGCGGCCGATGTTTGGGCGATGAAATGCCAAAATATTTAAACTCGTCAGAAACCGAATTCTTCAAAAAAAACCAAACTCTTTACAATTTTTTCTTCGCCCGCAAAGCCATATTTTCAAAGGGTTTCGCCGTTGTTGTTGAAGGCTACATGGATGCAATTGCACTTGCCACCAACGGCATTGAAAACGTCGTGGCTGGACTCGGCACCGCACTTGGCACTGAACATTTAAAAGATTTATTTTACGCAACTGACAAAATTATCGTCTGCCTCGATGGCGACGACGCCGGTATTCGCGCCGCTAAACGCGTTTCAGAAATTGCTTTGCCATTAATTAACGCCAAGAAAAATGTCGCTTTCGCAATACTCCCCAACCGCATGGATCCTGACGATTTCATTAAAGAATTTGGCGCGCGCGAGCTTGAAAAAGTTTTTCAAAATGCCACGCCGCTTTCTGAAAGTCTTTTTGACTTCGCGCTAATGGAGCTTGGAATCGACAAAAACAAAAAAATCTCGGCAGAAAATAAAGCCAAAATCGAAGGCAATTTAACCACTAAAATCGAGGCGATTAAAGACCCTTCTTCCAAAAAATATTTTGCACTTTTTTTCAAAGATTTGCTGTTTTTGCTGGGTAAAAATTTTGGCAAGAATCAGCCTCAAATTATTACTGGCGGCTTGATTAAAAATTACGCCAAACCGGCGAGCAATTTGGCTGATGCAATCGCGCGAAATATTATTTCATTTATCGTGAAATTTCCAGAGCTGGCGCAGTTTCGTGACGATGATTTTGACGTGCGCGAATTGCATTTTAGCAATGAAAACTTGACCCACTTGAAAGAACTGGTGATTGAGGCAATTGAGAATGGCATCGATGTCACCCTGAGCCTGTCGAAGG
>CAIUFU010000006.1 GCA_903898475.1 uncultured Alphaproteobacteria bacterium
CCTTCGACAGGCTCAGGGTGAAAATGCGTTTGTTGAAATTTTTTTTATTCATTTTTCCCCGCGGATTTAGTCTCGCGAAATTTCTTTCCACCTTTAGGAAGCGCAATCTGCTTAGCTCGCGCCACAGCCAAATCATCTTGCTCAACATTTTTTGTAATTACGCTTCCTGCGCCAATCACTGCACCGTCAGCAATTTCAAGTGGTGCAACTAACGCCGAGTTGGAGCCGACAAAAACATTTTTGCCGATTTTGGTTTTTGATTTGTTAAAGCCGTCGTAATTGCAAGTGATTGTGCCTGCGCCAATATTGCTTTCCTCACCAATTTCAGAGTCGCCAATGTAGCTTAGATGATTAACTTTAGCGCCATTTCTTAAGTGCGATTTTTTGACTTCAACGAAATTTCCAATGCGCACATTTTCGTCAATTATTGTTTCAGGACGAATTCTGGCAAAAGGCCCAATAACCGCGCCAGAAGAGATCTCAGCCCCTTCGATGTGGCAGAAAGATTTAATCTCAACATTTTTTTGTATTACAACTTTTGGCCCAAAAAATACCTGCGGCGCAATTACCACGTCATTAGCAATTTGGGTGTCGAAAGAAAAGTAAACCGAAGTTGGATCAGGCATTGTCACGCCGTCATCTAACATTTTGCGGCGGATTTGATTTTGTTTTATTTCTTCAACTTTGGCGAGTTCGAAGCGCGAATTTACACCCAAAACTTCTTCAATGCTGGTTTTTAAAAATGTGCGTTTGAGGCCCATTTCGCCTGCAATGCCGACAATATCGGTGAGGTAAAATTCTTGCGGGGCATTTTCGTTTTTAACTTGAGCTAAAAGTTTTTTGATCTGCTTGCCGTCAACTGCCACAACGCCTGAATTGCAAAGTGAAATTCTTTTTTCTTCTTCGGTGGCGTCTTTAAACTCAACGATTCTTTCGAGATGTCCTTCCAAATCAACAACCAAGCGGCCGTAAGCGTTTTCGCCGTATTCTTCAAAACCTAAAATGCACAGCGAAAATTGCTCAAGTTTTTCGACCATTTTCTGCAAAGTAACGCGCGAAGTAAGCGGCGTGTCGCCGTAGAGAATTAAAAGTTTTTCGCCGAGATCAAGATTTTCGAGTCCAGTTGAAACCGCGTGAGCTGTGCCTTTGCGCTCTTTTTGTAAAGTGAAAGAAATTTTTGTTGTGGGGTGCGCGGCAATAATTTTGGCTTGGAAATTTTGCATTTCTTCCGAAACAACAATCGTAATATTTTTTGGATTCAGGGTTTTGGCTTCGTCAATTACCAAATTCAACATCTCGCGATTGGCCACTTTGTGCATTACTTTTGGCAAATCAGATTTCATCCGTGTGCCTTTGCCGGCGGCGAGAATTAGGATTGAGAGGTTGGAGGTCATTGGTTCTGGGATTGCTGTTTTGTAGGTTGTAATTGGGGTGGGGTTTTGACTGGAAGTTTGTTTTAAGTCAAGGTTTGGTGCTGGTTATTCGCAGGCACAAAACAAAAAAGGAGCCCGCCTATTTCCAGACGGACTCTTTTTTTCAACCAAACCAAAACCTAGTTCGCCGCTTGGCTAACCAATTTATTCTCGGAAAAATCGTTAGCGAAATTATCGCTCAGTTATTGCGCGATTAATGCTGCGTTATTCTAGGGGATTTGTTTGGCCCCGAGAGTTTTTGTGCCATGCTTTGTGCCGCGCCTTTTGAATTGGGAATTGCGGCATTGCTACTCGGCTTTTCACCTGACAACGCCGACAAGTAAGAGCCATCACTTGGCACCTCGTAATAATTTGGGTCTTCAGGTTTTAAAGATTCTGTAGTCGGATATTTAGAGTAAGGATATTCCTTTGATTTACTAAACTCGACTTCTTTCTCTGCTTTTGTCGTCGGAACTTCTGATGCTTCATTTAAACCAGAAATTTGCGCAGGTTTAGAAGATGCAGGATTTATCAGAACCCGTCCTAAGACTTTGACTTATTAAAAATCAGA
>CAIUFU010000007.1 GCA_903898475.1 uncultured Alphaproteobacteria bacterium
ACCCTTCGACAGGCTCAGGGTGACATCGAGTGGTGAAGAGGTGGAAATTTCTGAAAAAATTTTTCTCTCTGCCCTTGAAAATTCTGACTTCAGTAAAGATATCCTTGAAATCAAGAATATCCTTGCGCGTCTTGGCACGCCTGATTTAGACTCGGTTTTAATTAAATTTCGCATTCTGCTTCTGAAAGATTTACTGCTTCAGGTAGAGCTGCAATACAAAGAGTCTCTAGGCAAAATTGATGAAATTGAAACTCATCAAACCGCAATTACCAACCAAAAAATTCGAGAAATTTTCGACTACAAAAACTCTCTAGAACAAAGAATTTTGTCTTTGGAGAAGGAAATAATTTAGCACAATCCAACTTAGCAACAACTTAAACGAGGCAACAATGGCGGCGAAGAAAAAACCAACTAAACCACTTAAAAAAGTAGCGGCAAAAAAATCGGCTGCAAAAAAAGTTGTTGCGAAAAAACCAGTGAAAAAAGTGGTTTCTCCAAAAAGCAAAAAGCCGGTGGCAAAAGTTGTGAAAAAAATTACAAAGCCAGCTAAGCCCGTAAAAAAAGCGGCTAAACTTGTAGTTAAGAAAAAAATTCAGCCAAAAAAAGTCGAGAAAAAATCAGCAAAAGCCGTGACCAAAAAGCCGGTAAAAATTGTTGAAAAAGCTAAGAAAAAACCAGTCAAAGAAAAGCTGGTAAAGGTGAAGGCTAAAAAAGAACCAAAGCCAAAAAAAGAAAAAGTTAAGAAAGAGCCAAAACCAAAAAAAGTAAAAGTTAAAATCCCAGTTAACGACAGAACTGTAGCTCTTGCCGAGAGATTTCAATTGATTCAAGACGTGCGTTCAGCTTTGCAAAAAAAAGATGACGACGGCAAACAATTTTCAAACGATCTTGCTGACAAATTAAAAAAACTTTTGGCGCTCGGCAAAACCCAAGGCTTTTTGACTCACGAACAAATCAACGAAACCATCGATTCGGACATCGATCCGCGTAAGCTTGATCGTATCTTGGATATTTTGGGTGAGTTCAAAATTTTGATCGTCGAAAAAGAAGACGATCTCGACAAATTAGCTGAAGACGGACAAGCCGCCAAAGACGAAGAAAAAAGCCAAAAGCGTTCGGAAGACTCGGTTAAAACCTACCTCAAATCAATGAGCACAGTGAAACTTTTGACTCGCGAAGACGAAGTTTCAATCGCGATGCGAATTGAAGAAGGCCGCAACAAAACCGTAAAATCACTTTACCAAAGCCCGCTAATCATGCGCCACTTTATTGAGTGGTACAATGGCTTGGCTAACGGCACGATTCTTTTGCGCGACATCATTCGTATTGACGAAACTTACAATGCTGAGCTTGAAGAAATTATCCGTAACAACGATTTACAAGCAGCCGAAGCTGAGGCTGAAGCGCAAGCAACTTCAGAAGAAGATGTAACTGCAATCATTAACCAACAAGTTGATGCAGCAGAAGCTTCAGAAGAGTCTTTGTTTGAAGATGAAAACTTGGATGAAATCGACGAAAGCGTGGTGTCATTCGTTTCAATGGAACGTATTTTGATGCCGAAAATGTTGGATCTTTTCCAAAAAATTTCTCACGTCTGCCAAAAAATAATCGACAAGTCGAACAGCCGCACTTACGAGCAAATCAAAACTGACAAAGATATTTTGAAGCTAAAAGGCGATTTCGAAAAACTTTTGCTCGAAGTAAGTTTCAATGATTCATTGATTAAAGCGCTAGTTGAGCAGCTTTACGAAGCTCAACAAAAACTTTTAAGCATTGAAATTGATTTGCTGCGCACTGCACAAAGCCACGGAATCGACAAAACAGATTTCTTGAAAAACTATCCAGGTGTTGAAACCGGCGAAGAATGGCTGCAAAAAATCGCCGCTTTGAAAGATAAAAAATGGCATGTTTTTGCTTCAGAAAGCCGCGAAAAAATTATCGAAATTCAAACTAGACTCAGCAAGTTCACCAAAATCATGGGGCTTGCAGTTGTTGATTTCAAAGTGCTTATCAACACTTTGCGCCGCAGCCAAGAAGAAGAATTAAAAGCTAAAAAAGAAATGATTGAAGCCAACCTACGTTTGGTGGTTTCAATTGCGAAAAAATACACTAACCGCGGTTTGCAATTTTTGGATTTGATCCAAGAAGGAAATATCGGCCTAATGCGCGCTGTAGATAAATTTGAATATCGTCGTGGTTATAAATTCTCGACTTACGCTACTTGGTGGATCAGACAAGCCATTACTCGCGCTATTGCCGATCAATCTCGCACCATCCGTATTCCAATTCACATGGTTGAGACGATTAACAAAATCGTTAAAACTTCACGCCAACTAACTCAAGAACTAGGCAGAACACCAGACGCGCAAGAAATTGCTGACCGTTTGTTAATGCCAGTAGATAAAGTTAGAAAAGTTTTGAGAACTTCGAAAGATCCGGTGAGTCTTGAATCTCCTGTATCGGGCGACGATGACGACAGCGTTCTTGGTGATTTCATTGAAGACAAAACTGCCGTGCTTCCTTTCGACGCCGCGTCACACTCTAAATTGAAAGAAGTTACTGCCCAAATGCTTTCATCTTTAACGCCGCGCGAAGAACGCGTGCTTAGAATGCGCTTTGGTATTGGTATGGTTACAGATCACACTTTGGAAGAAGTGGGCAAACAATTTTCAGTAACTCGCGAACGGATCAGACAAATTGAGGCGAAAGCTTTGAAGAAGCTGCAACATCCAAAAAGAGCGAAGTTGTTGAAGAGTTTTTTGAATGATATTTAGAAATCGAGCTCACAAATAGGTTACGCCCCTTTTCTCCAAGAAAGGGCAAGAGCGTTACCAAAAGCTGTCAGAACCCGTCCGGCGAATTTGCTGCGAGACTTAGGACGGGATTCTTAGCGAACAGAACCCAAATCTACTTTTTCTTGCGAAAATTTGGGTTCTGCATTGCCGGTTGTTAAAGGACTTTTTGAGGGAGTTTCTGAGTCAAAGATTTCTCCAAAAGATTCTAAAATTTCTTCTGAGCTGGCTATATATGAATCTTTCGCTGGCGCGATCAATAAGTCTTCAACGTTAGAAACCAAGCCCGCTAAAAGTGGCTTGATCTTCTCATCCCTCAAAAGATTTTCACAAATTTCTTGAAACTTCTTAGATGCCGCCTCTTCAAAATTTCTTATCGCTTCAGCCATTTTTGCGGGATAATTTGGATAATTTTGCGAATCTGATTCTTTAAGCAAATAATCGCGCAGAAAGTTTTTAGGAAATCTAAAATTAAAAGGTTTCGGAAGTTGATCTTTCTCGCATTGTTTAAGTGCTTCAAAATTTCCAATCAGACCCTCTTTTACTTCTGCATTTAGAAATTGCTGTTCGTCTAAAAATGCTCTGAGCTCTTGAGGGCTGCTTGATTTAATTGTTCTTTGAAAGAAGTCTTTGGGAAGTCTGTGAAAATTCTCAACCAGATGATCCGCCAATTCTTCGTAAGGCAAATTATCAAAAAATTCTCTGGCAAAAAATTGAATATATTCTGCGGCCTCTTTTTCGTCGCGGAAATGACCTGAACTCACTCTTCTATTTCTGGCGTTACCTTGTTGAAGTACACACGCGACTACTACCAACGAAAGGTAGATAGCAGTAGCCGTAGGAATAATATACGCGTAATAATTCGTCTCTTCCCCTCTCTGCTTTTCTACCGTAGAGACTTTCTGACGGGCTTCTAATAGCTCCAATTGTTTTTTAGCGCGATCAAAAATTGGATCTTGTGATTCACCTTGAATTTGCAAAAGATATTCAAATTCTGATTTTGCTTTTTCGTAGTCTCGTAGAAAGTTATGAGCAATAGCTTTTTCGTATGTGCAGAATTTCTTACAATGCTCTGATTGGTTAATTTCCAGCTCTTTTTCAAAATCGAAAACTGCTTCTTCTAACCTACCAAGCCTCATCAGATTTAAGCCCCGATCATAGTGAACCCAAAGTTTTTCTGGCACACATTCGACTAGCTGATTAAAAAATTCTAAAGAGGTTAAATACTTGTCCTTCTTCGCTTCTCGGTAAATTTCTTTTTTTTCTTCACCAAAATCAGAGAGCTTAAGGCTGTCCGCTTCCGAAAATTTTGTCCGAGCATTTTTCAGCAATGCATCTACTTCATCATCAATTTTTGACCGCAGCGTTGTAACAAATTCTGCATCTATTTCGTTACTAGTGTCGGACTTTTCATATTTACCAAAATCTTGCACCGCTAAGTGAATTTTATTCATCGCAACGTTGCAGAAAGCTCTTTCAAAATAAGAGCGAAAAACTCCAGGGCCGTCCTCATGAAGTTCAAGTTCTCGGGTAAAATCCAAAGCCGCATCCTCATGTCTTTCAAGAGCGCACAAACTTTGACCCCTATCAAAATGAGCCCAAGGGGTTTCTGGATCTAAAGCAATTACTTGATTGAGAATTTTCACTATATTTTCGTGATCTGGCTCAGAAGCCGAAGCTTTTTTCTTCACTTCTTCGAGTAGAATTTCGATTAGCAATTTTTTTTCAAAAGGCTTGAAAGAAAGATCGAGACTCAATGATTGCGCGATAACCCCACTGATTTCTTCTTCAGTAGTTTTTAACCCCAAAGCTCTTCTTACTTCTTCCATCTGCGCAGCGCCATTTCTTTGCTCAAGGTACGGCAAAGCCGTTGGAACTGGTCGGATTGGAGGAATTAACGAAGAAAGATTTGTTAAAAGTTTACTCATTTTCGGATATTTTAATTCCTCTCCAAAAACTCGCGAATCTCATCCAACGAAAATTCCTGCAAATTCCCCTTAAACCGCAACACAACATTCCCCTTTTTATCCACAATCAAAGTTTCCGGAACCGCTTCCAGACCGGTTATTTTGGTGAATAATCCACGGCTGTCTTTGGCAACTTTTTTGTAAGGATTGCCAGCATCTTCCAAATATTTTTTCGTATTCTCGTCAATGTCACGCCAAGCAACACCGTAAATATCAACGATTCCCTCGCTTTTTAAGCGCAACAAAATGTCATGTTCGGCGCGACAAGTTGTGCACCAAGATGCGAAGAAATTTATCACAGAATATTTGCCAATTAGATCTTTTTTGGAAAATTCTTCGCTCTCGTTAAAGAGATCCGGCAAAGAAAATTCTGGCAAAGAAATGTAGGTTTTTGCGAAGTGAATTCCCGAAGGTTGCGATGTGGCACCAGCACTTGGCACTTGTTGCTCTACCGCCTCTTTCTTATTTAGATTGTAGGTTGAAAATCCAATTAAGCTGACCAAGAAAATCAGCGTCAAAAATGGTAAAAATTTTTTCATAAAATGCAGATGATTAGAGATTTTTCGTTCAAATTAAAAAGCACTCAAAAGAAAGCAAGGCGCGGCGAAGTGACCACAGCTCACGGCAACATCCAAACGCCAGCCTTTATGCCTGTAGGAACCGCGGCCACTGTCAAAGCAATGAAATTTTCCGATGTAAAAAATTCCGGCGCTGAAATTATTTTAGGCAACACTTACCACCTCATGTTGCGCCCTACTGCCGAGCTGATTTCCGACCTTGGCGGTTTACACAAATTTATGAATTGGGACAAACCAATTCTCACCGACTCGGGTGGATTTCAAGTAATGTCGCTTTCTAAAATCAGAAAAATTTCTGACGCCGGAGTAGAGTTTTCCTCGCATCTCGACGGCTCGAAACATTTTGTTAGCCCTGAGCGTTCAATTGAAATTCAGCATTTACTGGGCTCTGACATTACAATGATTTTTGACGAATGTGTGCAATTTCCCGCCACTTTCGAACAAGCCAAAGATGCAATGGAGCGTTCTCTGCTGTGGGCTGCGCGCTCGAAATCAGCTTTTAAAAAACGTGACGGCTACGGAATTTTTGGAATTGTCCAAGGCTCAACTTTCAAAGATTTGCGCGAAATTTCTGCGTCAAAATTAATTGAAATCGGCTTTGACGGCTACGCGCTAGGAGGTTTGGCAGTTGGCGAAGGACAAGAAGAAATGTTTGCCGTGCTTGATTACGCACCAGATTTATTACCGCAAGACAAGCCGCGCTACTTGATGGGAGTAGGCAAGCCGTCAGATATTGTTGGTGCTGTTTTGCGTGGCGTTGACATGTTTGACTGCGTAATGCCAACTAGATCGGGTCGCACCGGACAAGCATTTACGCGCCTTGGAGCAATTAATATTAGAAACGCCAAATACAAAACCGACGAAAAACCACTCGACGAAAAATGCGCCTGCTACGCCTGCAAAAACCACAGCCGCGCCTACTTGCACCATCTCGACAAAGCTGGAGAAATGCTGGCGCCAATGCTGCTTTCTGAACACAATATTTTTTACTACCAAGATTTAATGAAAGACATCCGCACCGCCATTGAAGAAAACCGCTTCGAAGAATTTGCCCGCAATTTTGGACCAGAAAAATTCACCGACGAAGGCAGTGACTAACGCGAAGGATTTACGACCATTTGCACTCCCATTGCGGCCTGAGAATTTTGCTGCAAGGTCAAAGCTTTGGCACCACCAATGTAAGCATGAATGCTGGTAGCAGCTGTTTCTGGCATTTCCTGACCGGTCTTTGCTTTTATTGCTTGATGCAAAATAGAATCGTGCCCCTTGGTTGGATTGATGCCAGCGACAAAGCTGTGAACATCTACAACCTCTTGAAGTTTTTGCGGATCTTGCAGCAACTCAATCACCAGAAGATTGGCCAAAGCTTGCGGGTTTTCTTCACCCGTATTAGTCATTCTTTTTTCTACTGCCGCCTTGATCTCTCTTAGCTTTGCAATCTTACCCGTCGCCACTCGATCAGGCTCGTAGAGACTAAGATTGGCCAATATCAACCGTTGCAATAAATTACCCTCAGGAAGACAGACCGCCAGCAACTCTTCACTGCTACCATCTAAAACCTTTCGCATCCTATTACTTGCCAGTAGCTGCGTTTGCATTGACTGCCAATTAGCCGGATTTTCTTTCTGCATTTGAGTGACTCGAGAAATAATTTGATCAAAGTTACTGCGCCGGTAGGCAGAATCTAAAGCTGTTAGGTTGAGGCTATCAGTCAAACTAATATCGGCTCCCGACATTAACAAAAAATCAACAATCTCAGCATTGTCGCGGTAAACGGCCGCATTAAAATAAGACCGCCCACTTTGATCAAAGGCATTAACGTTAGCACCTGCCTCAATTGCTAATTTTACCACGTTCAAATTGTCAAACTCGATTGCCTGAAGCAAAGCCCTTGTAAGAATTTCATCCTTATTCGACAAAGTCG
Source organism: uncultured Alphaproteobacteria bacterium (assembly GCA_903898475.1). Taxonomy (GTDB): domain Bacteria; phylum Pseudomonadota; class Alphaproteobacteria; order Rickettsiales; family UBA1997; genus UBA2645. The sequence goes on from CAIUFU010000007.1 coordinate 7,262, forward strand.
CACTACGCGCAATAATGGCGCGCGCTACCCCCGCAGAATATTCGTATCTAATTGCCTAATTTAAAGTTTGCGGAAAAGACAAGGTATCGGGATTAATACTTGGATGGTTGATTAAAATTTCGCCAATTTCAGTTAAATCTTCTGACTCAGGTGCCATGTAATTTTGGTAAAGATAATCCATCGCCCAAAGCAAAACCGGCGTGCCATTTTTTAGAGTGTTAACATCCGCACCTGCCGCAACTAAAGTTCGCACCATTGAAACATTGTGCGCACGAATAGCGTCAAACAACGCTGTGTCTCCGTATTCTCCAATATGGTTAACATCTGCACCTTCTTGCACTAATCCTTTAGCCACCTTGCAAAATCCTTTACGCGCAGCAGCCACAAGCGCACTATTTAAAGCATTGGCGCCGCTGCTAATTAAATCTCCTACCTGCGGCATTAATAAATCTTCACCTTGCGTGGGATCCCAATCTCTAATCAATTGCAACAATTCTGCGTTTAATTCTTGCGGGGTTTTTATTCTTTCAGGAAACGTTCTTGGGGTAAGAAACTTGGAAAAAAAACGCCTCATATTTTTACTGATTTTGGGTTATTTTTTTGCCAATGATGAATTGTCTTTTTTCTTAAAATTTTTTGTCAAAAAACAAGATTTTGCGCCACGTGGCGCAAAATTGACGAAACCGTCACCAAGATAATAATATCAATTGTTAAGGCCAGATGGAAATTACTCTAAATAATTACGAGAAATTGCTTTTGCAGGTTCAAAGAACCATTGAAGAAACCAAGCAAAATATTGTCAAAAGTGTAAATCGAGAAAAAGTGGTAATGAGCTGGGGATTAGGAAAAATAATCGACCAACATTTAATGAAAAATGATCGCGCTGATTACGGAAAAAAACTTTTTAGCCAACTTGCAAAAGACACTTCAATCGCCGAAAGAACTCTTTACCAGATGCGGGCCTTCTACAAAACTTACCCCACTCTACCCAGTGAAAAAGCCGCTTTGAGCTGGAGTCACTACCGCACTTTAATTTCAGTTGGAGATTCCGAGAAACGAGAATATCTCGAAGATTTAGCAGTTCGCACAAGCTTGGATTCCGCCCAACTTCAGAAAAAAATTTCCAAATCTCACGCCAAAGAAAAACCAAAAAAATCCGTAAAATTTAGCGTCACACGCGGACAGCTTTACGCTTACAAACTCGTGACTTTTGCCGATTCTGCTGAGTGCTTTGCTGATTGCGGATTTAATGTTTTTACCAAAGTAAAAACTTCGCTTAAAGGACGTGGCCAAATTGTGGAATCGGTAAAAAAAGGCGAAGGTTTTAGCTTCAAAAAATCGACAAAAAAGCCGACCGAAATTCACACTTACAAAGCCACATTAGATCGCGTGGTTGACGGCGACACCATTCACGTGACGCTAGATTTGGGCTTTGAAATTCGTCACAAAGAAATTTTGCGTTTGGCAAAAATTAATGCGCCGGAAATGTCAACTGTAGCTGGCAAAAAAAGCGCCGAAGTTTTGCAAAATATTTTGAAAGATGTGCCGATTTTGGTGATTAAAACTAACAAGACAGACATTTACGGGCGCTACATTGCCGATGTTTTTTTTAGTGAAAGCGGTGAAACAGATTTGCAGAAAATTGCGGATGGAGGAACTTATTTGAGCCAGATGCTGTTTGATTTGGGGGCGGTTGACGAGTATTAAAATTAGCTTGTTATTCGCGAACTCAAATTCATTTTGACCCAAATCCCCTAAAACCAATTGCTTGAAAAAATCACAACCCTATCCCAAACCCCAGCCATTTTTCACGGCTAAAACTTTTAACAAATTCTCAAATTTATGAAAAAATTTCTTACCTCTTTCGCCATTGCTGCACTTTGCGCTTTTTCAGTTAATGCCCAAGATGCATCTTCAACTGCTTCAACCGTAGCAAAACCTTCTACTCCTGCCGTTGGAAAAGATTCTCGCACTGCGCAAAATTTTAAAAACATGCCGGTAGATCAAAAAATGCAAACCAGAGAATCTCAAATGGCTGAGAAACAAAATCTTTCCACAGAAGACAGAATTAAAATGAAAGACGCCAACGCTGCAAAATGGCAAAGTGCCTCTCCTGAAGAAAAACAAAAAATGATGGAGAACCGCGAAAAAGCAGGCAATATGAGCCCGGAAGAACGCGAAAAAATGAAAGCCCAAAGAATGGAAAAGAAAGATGACAGACAAGAAAAATACAACAATACTTCGCCAGAAATGAAAGCCAAAATGGACGAACGCCGCGCCATGATGGAAAAGCTTTCTCCTGAAAAAAGAGAAGCGGTAAAAGCTGAAATGAAGCGTCACCGTGAAGCGATGAAAGCAATTACTGGTGTTGAATTGCCAATGCCACAAGAACCAAACAACAATCAACAACGTTAATCTCACCAGACTCGTCTCACCACGCGAGTCACCCTACTACTTCTTGCTGCCCTCATTGTAGTGAAAAGCCTTCTTGGCAATCGTCCCCACCACCTTCACCTTACGCGACTTTTCCGTGACGTAATCCTTAGCCTTATTAAAGAAAGGAATCGCCAACATGATTAGGACGACGATTAAAATGATGCGAAACATTGGTGTTTTTAAAGATTGGAAATTGACATTTTTTCTCACGAAAGAAAACTAACGAAAACTTAACACCACTTGCCTCTCAAACATCAATTCAAATTTTTCTCCAATGACCAAAATTGCCAATCTTAAAGCGCGCGAAATTATTGATTCGCGTGGATTTCCAACGCTGGAAGCAGAAATTCATTTAAGCGACGGATCAGTAGCAATTGCTGCGGTGCCAAGTGGAGCCTCAACCGGCAGCTTAGAGGCTTGCGAACTTCGCGACGGCGACAAAGCACGTTTTTTAGGCAAAGGCGTTTTGCAGGCGGTTGAAAATGTAAATACAAAAATTGCAGCAAAATTAGTTGGAATGGATGCGACAAATCAGAAAGAAATCGACGCGTTAATGATTGAAATGGATGGCACGGAAAATAAATCAAACTTAGGCGCCAACTCTATTCTAGCGGTTTCGCTGTCTTGTGCAAAAGCTTCGGCAATTTCAAAAAAAGTTCCGCTTTTTGAATATTTAGGCGGCAAAGATGCGCACATTCTGCCGGTGCCAATGATGAATATTATTAATGGCGGCAAGCATGCGGACAATAAAATCGACATCCAAGAATTTATGGTGATGCCAGTTGGAGCTTCATCAATTAAGGATGCAATTCGTGTTGGTGCAGAAATTTTTCAACATCTAAAATTGCTTTTGAAGAAAGACGGACACAACACAAATGTTGGTGACGAAGGTGGATTTGCGCCAAATCTTGATTCAGCAAAAGAGGCCCTTGATTACATTGCAAACGCCACAGAAAAAGCCGGCTACAAGCTTGGTTCAGAAGTTGTTTTGGCTCTAGATTCAGCAGCCAGCGAATTTTACAAAGATGGTAAATACCACTTAGACGGAGAAGGAAAAATTCTTAGCTCCGACCAAATGGTGCGCTACTACGAAGAACTTGTTGCCAATTATCCAATCTTTTCAATTGAAGATGCTTTTGGAGAAGATGATTTCGAAGGCTGGAAAAATATTACCAAATCTTTGGGCAACAAAATTCAACTAGTTGGCGACGATTTATTTGTGACCAATCCGAAAATTTTGAAGAAAGGAATCAGCGAAAAAATGGCCAATGCCATGTTGGTTAAATTCAATCAAATCGGCACTTTAAGCGAAACGCTAAACGCAATCGCCATTGCCAAAGAAGCCCATTACAACAATGTAATTTCGCACCGCTCTGGCGAAACTGAAGACACTACAATTGCTCACATTGCAGTTGCCACAAATGCCGGACAAATCAAAACCGGTTCACTTTGCAGATCTGACAGAACCGCCAAATACAATGAGCTAATCCGCATTGAAGAATATTTAGGAAATCGCGGCCAATATGCCGGCAAAACAATTTTAAAATAAAACATGTCTCGCATCAGCTACCTAAACGGTGAATTTTTACCTCACGAAAATTGCTTAGTTCACATTGAAGATCGCGGTTTTCAATTTGCTGACGGGGTTTACGAAGTTACGCTTTTTAAAAATGGTAAATTAATCGACGGCGAACCGCATTTGGAAAGGCTTTTCAGAAGTTTGCGCGAAATGAAAATTGAGCATAATTTTAAGCAAGAAGATTTGCACAAAATGCAAATTGAGCTTTTCGCCAAAAACCAAATGAGTGAAGGAATTTGCTACCTGCAAATCACACGAGGCGCGACAAATCGCGTGCCGTTTTTTCCAAAAAATTTAACGCCGACAATTTCAGCAACTGTTGCTTTAGGCAAAAAATTAACTGACGAAGAATTTGAGAAAGGCGTGTCAATAATGACCCACGAGGACATCCGCTGGAAGCGCTGCGACATTAAATCCATCGCACTATTTGCTTCGAGTTTTCTAAACCAAAAAGCCAAAGATTTGGGTTTTGACGACATGATTTTTGTGCGCGACGGTGTTGTAACGGAAGGAAGTTTTGCTAATGCTTTTATTGTTGATGCGGCAGGAACGCTTATTACCAAAGGCGCCGACAATTTGATTTTGTGCGGCATTACCAGAAATCGTTTGATTGAATTTGCTAAAGCGGCGGGAATTAAAGTTGAAGAAAGGGATTTTAGCGTTGCTGAATTAATGGCGGCGCAAGAAGTGTTTTTGACAAGCTCAAGCTTGATTTTGCGCCCAGTTACAAAGGTTGATGGCAAAGTTGTAGGAACCGGAAAAGCTGGAAAAGTTGCACGGGTTTTGAGTGAAGCTTACAAGAATTTTATTGGGTAAACTGTCTTACGAAATCGTAAGATTATATTTCTGCCCCAAATAAGTCTCCACCACCTGCCGCTCGGTTGTTTGCAAAGCGCGGGTAAAGATGATTATTTCAGCAATGTCGCCGTTTAAATAATGAGTCAGATATCTGCCAATCGCGGCTCCCGAATAAGATGTTAAAGCTGAGCTAAACCCAACCCCAGTATCATCCGCCCCACTACCGCCATTGATCCAATATTTTTGACCAGCAGCAACATTAAACCAGAAGGTGTGAATTCTTGGCGTCGGGCTGGAATAAGCAGCTACGGTAAAATCATTAAAAACACCGCTGGAATGAGCCTGAGTAACTGAAGTTTCTGAGCGGTATCCTAACTGTAAATTGTCATTCACGCCTCCCAAAAACATCATTTGGCTAGTACTCGCTCTTCTTTGCTCAACCACAAAAATTGTGTAAGAAGAGCCGATTAGGGGAGAACCGTCAAAAGTTAAAAAATCATTAACCCCGTCAAATCTAATGGCTGGAAGCGAGTCGTTGAAAACTTTTTCGTAAAATTTTGGCTTACTGCTTGTGCTGGTTTGAGTCGCATTATTTTTAGATGCGGCGTTTGAGCTATTGTCTTGCCAGACGCTGATTGCACCGCCGTCAACTTGTTCTGAGAAAAGAAAGGAACTTTCCAGCGTGGTTTCGTACCAAATTGCCAAGTCGGCAATATCTTTCACTGAAGAATTTTGGGTAATGGTTTGAGCCGTTGAAAGTCGGGCTTTTAGAAACATCGCCTGCGACTTTATCACCCCAACCACAATGGCGGTAATGATTGCCAAAACGACCGAGATTTCGACCAAGGAAAAGGCCGTGCGCAGAGATTTTTTTGGCATTTTATTTAGCTAAAAAATTAATCGGACCCGTAGCGTGACCGTGAATAAATTGGTCGAGATAGGCGTTTCCTGAGGAATACATGTCTTTGACATCGCCAAACCAGATGATTCTGCCTTCATAAAGCATGGCGATTTTATCAGCGATTTTGCGCGCCGAATTCATGTCGTGAGTAATGGTGATTGTGGTGGCGCCGAGTTGTTTGGAGTTAGAAATGATTAAATCATTAATCACATCTGCCATGATTGGATCGAGGCCGGTTGTGGGTTCGTCGAAAAAAATAATTTCAGGATTACTCGCAACGGCGCGCGCTAAAGAGGCGCGTTTTTGCATGCCGCCGGAAAGCTCTGACGGATAAAGATCGGCAACTTTTTCGCTCAAACCAACATCTTTTAATTTTGAAATGGCGATTTCGCGCGCTTCTTTTTTGCTGATTTTTTTGTGATTGAGCAAGCGGAACGCAACATTTTCCCAGATCGGTAATGAATCAAATAAAGCGCCGCCCTGAAATAAAAATCCGAATTTCTCCATTAACTTGTCACGCTCTTTGTCGTTAAGACGCGCGACTTCAACATCGTCAATTTTAATGCTGCCAGAAGTTGCCTCTATTAGACTGGCAATGGTTTTAATTAGAACTGATTTGCCAGAACCCGAGCCGCCTAAAATGACAACTGACTCACCTTTATTAACCACAAAATCAACGCCTTTGAGAACCTGCTTGTCGCCGAAGTTTTTAGTGAGATTTGTAACGGTTAATTTTGCGGTCATTTTAATTTTTATTTATTTCTTCTCTGCCAATTTCTTTTCGATCAATTTTTTGATCGTTACGTAATCAACATATCCTTCAGAAATTTCGCCATTTACGAAAAAAGTCGGCGCTGATTTAATTTGCAAAACTTTCGCTACTTCCATTCTCGCAGTAAGGATTTTTTCTTGCAGAGCTTTGTCAGCAAGACAGCTTTTGAATTTCTCTGAACTCATGCCGTCAAGGCCAGCAATTGCTTCTAATTTATCGGCAAATTTTTCGTCAAAAGCCCAAGCGTCTTGAGTTTTGAAAAGAGCTTTTACGGTAGCGTAATATTTGCTGGTAGCTTCGGCTTTATTTTCATTAGCTTGGCAAGAAGCAAACATCGCACCAACCAAAGCAGCTTGGTTTAATGGAAAGTTACGGAAAACAAATTGCACTTTTCCGGTATCGACAAATTCAGTTTTTAGCTTTTCGAAAGATTCACGAGTGAACGCCGCACAGTGTGGGCAAGAAAGTGAAGCATATTCAACCATCACAACTGGTGCAGATCTTTCACCAAAAACATAATCAGAAGCAGAGATTTTTAAGATCTCGCTATTTTTGCGAGTTTCGTCCAAAGCAGCAGCGTCGGCATTAACTGCGGCGTTAACGGAATCTTGCTCATGTTGCTTGGGCGCTTCTACTGCAGCAGCCTGATCATTATATTTCTCAGAAGTTTTGTTCTTGTAATTGTGGGTCACCAGAGCGGCAAAGCCAACAAGAACAAGGATGGCAACAGCAATAACGGTGCGCTTTTTAGATTGTTTTTGCATGCGAATTTTGATTTTGAAGTTGACTGACAGAGGGACGAAATTGATGATTTGTTAAAGAAGCTTTTTCCTGAAAAAAAATCAATCAATTTATGCAAACTCCGATCTCAGTTTTCATCATTACTAAAAATGAAGAAGACCGAATTTTAGATGTGATTAATGCTGTAAAAACAATCGCCGATGAAATTTTGGTAATTGATTCTGGTAGCAGTGACCAAACCTGTGAAATCGCTACTCGCGCTGGGGCAAAAGTGATGTTTAATGCTTGGCAAGGCTTTGGTTGGCAAAAAATTTTCGGTGAAAATCAATGTCGCAATAAATGGATTTTAAACATCGACGCTGATGAAGAAGTTTCACCCGAATTATGCGCCGAAATTAAAACAATTTTTACTAAAAACTCTCCGGAAGATTTCTACGGATTTCGCATCAAAATTGTGAATCGCTTTCGCTTCGAAAAGCATCCCCACAAATATGCTTATTTTTACAATCAACTGCGTCTCTACAATAAAGATTACGCTGGCTTTAAAAATAGCACAGTACACGATTCCGTTGAGTTGCGTGACGGCGCGCTCGACAAAGTTGGTCAGTTAAAAAATATTATTTTTCACCAATCTTTCCGCTCTTTTTCGCATTGGATTGAGAAAATAAATTTCTACTCGCAGCTGCAAGCGCAAGATTCTTTTAGCAAGGGCAAATGCCCTTCAATTGCCAAAGTTTTGTTTGTTTCATCCGTGGCATTTTTTAAAGCATACTTTGTGCGTCGCTATTGCATTTATGGTTTTAATGGCCTGACTTACAGCTACTTATTTGCCTTCTCGCGCTTTGCGAAAGCAATCAAAACGCGCGAGCTTTTCCAAGAAAAAAATCAGTAAATATGCAAAAAATATTTTTAATTTTGCTCGCCGCTTTTTTGGTTTCTTGCGGTCCGTCAAAAGAAAGTCCCGTAATTTATTTTAGTAATGGCAGCCTTGCGCCGGTTAGAGATATTCAGTGCAACTGGGCGGGAAATAATGCTCTAACTTTGCCATTGTTAAACCCCGGTGACAGCCGAAGTCAGTCTTTTTACATGCACGGCATTTCTGATTTTTTTGGCACGGTGACGATTAATTGGCGTAATGATCGTGGCGAAAGAATTCAGCGCGAATTTGTTTTTCGCCGCAACCACTTGCCTAGCATTGAGGACACTACAACTTACAACTACGTACAATTTTATTTAGATCAGGAAGAGTTGGAGTTAGTTAGCAGCGATGCTCCCGACCTCAGCGGCAAAACTCGCAAAATGGAAAGAATGTTGGCACAAATGAAGCAGGCTTACCTCAATATTCACAATCCTGATTCAATCCCAACCGGTCAAACCTCATTGATTCGTGTGCAACATATTGATCCGCAAAAAGATAGATCGGTACCTTATTGGGAAAATAGCAACTCGCTGTAATTCTTCCTATTAATCCCGCTTCAGCTCTGGCCCATTCTCAAAAGAAGATGATTCCTTTACTATTGGTTCAATTGCTTTGTTAACTGCCTTATCGTCAATTTTTGATGCGACAATCGCGGCAAAGATTGCACTCACCACCAGCACGGCAATAACAAATTCTACAATACTAAAAGCTGCTTTAGAAATTTTGTGATTTTGCATAAATTAATATTAACAACTTTTCCCTCATGCACTTTTAGTAATTGTACGAGGGCTAGAAAACACTGTTTTTGCAATCTATTTAGGACGTTTTTAGTAGTAAATTTTTTTGGCTACACCTTCTCATTTTGTCATTATGAATAAAGGAAAATAACAAAAAAAGCCGGACTCAAGTTAATCAAACTTGAATCCGGCTTTTTTATTATGAAAAATTACCGGAATATTTCGACCCAAACTCCAAAAACACCGCCACGTAAATTTGCGTGAAAATGTTTTTTATGTAAACAACGCTGCGAATTCTTACATCTCGCTTTTGTTACGGGTAAATACACTGATATACCTTAATTGGAGCAGTGCCACTAACCGCCACTCCAGTGCATCCTGCAACCCCTGCTGGAGTGCTGCAACCGCTACCACAATAAGAACATTGCCAAGTATAAATATCATTAGCCCAACTGCTATTGATTGTGATTGTAGTGCCGGAAATGCTGGTGCTAAAAGATGATAACACCACGGCATATTTTCCATTCTTACTGGCAGTACAAGTAGCACTGAGTGATCTACCGTTATTTCCTCTGGTGGCTCCACTAGTACTAGTGTATATTAATGACCAGCGACCTGTCGGCTCAATGCAGCTTCCAGAAATTGATGCGGCTCCCGTTGTTGTGCAAGTATAAGTTGGTGAACCGGTATAACCAACTTGGCAAGGCGATGAAATGGCAGTGGCACTTGTAGCATATGCCAGACCAGATTTAGCGTTAAATCCGTTAGCCGCCGCGATAGTACAAGTTATTGGGGTGCAAGTTCCGCCAATACTGGTGGCAACTCCTGATGTAAGACAAGTGTAGCTCTTAGACCCTAAATATCCCGAAGAGCAAGCAAAGCTTCCTGCGCCTCCAGCCGCATAAGGCAAGCTAGATTGATCAGCGTAGCCGGTTCCTGATGGAGCGGTACCAGCTACCAGTAATAGTAGCCGCTCCTGGCGCGCTACAAGTATAAGTTGGAGCACCAGTATATCCAACTTGGCAAGGAGAAGGAATAGCCGCAGCGCTTGTTGTGTAAGCAAGTCCTGATTGATTATTGAAACCAGCAACTCCAGTAATTGAACAGGTTGTTGCCACACATGATGATCCCGACAAATTATATCCAGAATTACAATCGCAAGACCCGCTGTTATAGGTAT
>CAIUFU010000008.1 GCA_903898475.1 uncultured Alphaproteobacteria bacterium
CTTACGGCCTAGCAATCGTTTCTTTCATGGCCGGCGTTAACTGGGGGCAATATTTAACTTTTAAGCAAAGGCCGAAGTTAAACTTATTTTTAATCAGCAATATTATCACGTTACTGTGCTGGTTTTCGTTTTTTTTAATTAGCAGCTCTGGGTTTTTTCTGAATTTAATTTTTAGCTTTTTGTCTTTGCTTGCAGTCGATTATCATCTTAAACAATTAGACTTGATTGAGGTAAAATATTTTCAAACCCGTATCAACGTTACCATGATTGTTTGCATATCTCTGGCGCTGATCAAAATTAGCTAAACAACACAATAAAAACTGCTCACATGATTGAAAATCTGCATTTTATTTTTGGCGATCAATTGTCGCATTCGCTGCTTAATTTACAGCACGCTGATAAAGAAAATGACGTGATTTTAATGTGCGAAGTTAGCCAGGAAGCCACTTACGCAGAGCATCACAAGAAAAAAATCGCCTTTATTTTCGCAGCAATGCGTCATTTCGCCCAAGAATTAGGCGATCAAGGATTCAAAGTTGATTACGTAAAACTTGATGACGCCAAAAATTCTGGTTCCTTTGATGAAGAGCTAAAAAGAGCAATTGAGAAATATCAGCCGCAAAAAATTTCTCTAACCGAACCTTCAGAATATCGAGTTTGGCAAAAAGTTTTGCACTGGCAAAAAATTCATAAAATCACTTTTGAAATTTTCCCCGACACGCGTTTTTTATGCAGCCAAGTTGAGTTTAGAAATTGGGCAAAAGACAAAAAACAATTACGCTTAGAATTCTTTTACCGCGAGATGCGCAAGAAACATAAAATCTTGCTTGATGCTACAAATAAGCCAATTGGCGGCAAGTGGAATTACGATATCGAAAATCGCAAAGCGCCAAAAACTGGCATGAAATCGCCAACAAGAATCAGTCATAAAAAAGACGCGATTACTTCAGAAGTTTTGGATTTAGTTGCAGAAAAATTTCCAAAAAATTTCGGCGATTTATTGCCTTTTCATTTTGCTGTAACTCGCGATCAAGCACTCATTGAAGCCAAACATTTTATTGATGAGTTACTGATTAATTTTGGCGACTACCAAGACGCGATGCTTTCAAATGAGCCTTATCTTTATCACTCACTACTTTCTTGTTACATTAATGTTGGATTATTAGAGCCGCTAGAAATTTGCAAAATGGCTGAAAGCGCTTATCACGAAGGTAGGGCGCCGCTAAATGCTGTTGAAGGATTTATCCGTCAAATTTTGGGCTGGCGCGAATATGTGCGAGGTATTTACTGGTTGAAGATGCCGCAATATTTAGAAAGCAACTTCCTTAACGCTAAAAAAGATTTACCCGAGTTTTATTGGAATGGCGAAACCCAAATGTTTTGTTTAAGTGAAGTAGTCAAACAAACCAAGCAGCATGCTTATTCACACCACATTCAGCGTTTGATGATTACTGGAAATTTTGCTTTGATTGCCGGCCTTTCTCCCAAGCAAGTTCATGAATGGTATCTAGGGGTTTACGCTGATGCTTTTGAGTGGGTTGAGGCTCCAAACACAATTGGCATGGCGTTATACGCTGATGGCGGAGTGATGGCAAGCAAGCCTTATGCAGCTAGTGGAAAGTATATTTCACGCATGTCGAATTTTTGTAAATCTTGCCGCTTTGATCCAGAAATTACGGTTGGTGAAAAAGCCTGCCCTTTCAACGCCCTGTATTGGAATTTTTTGCAAGAAAATGAAGCGCAACTCAAAAATAATCAGCGCCTAACCTTTGCTTATGCCAATTTGCGCAAAATGGAAAAACCAAAACTTCAAGAAATTTTAGCGCAAGCACAAAAAAATTTAGAAAAACTCACAGCAAATAAATTATGATGCGGGAGCTTGCTATTTTCGTAAGCGATAACCCGTCTTAAGTTTAGATCTATAAATTCTTCTCAATCGCCTCAATAACCTCTTTAGATTGCGGATCGGTAGCGGAAGAAAACCAAGCGATAAAATTACCATTTTTATCAATCAGATATTTGTGAAAATTCCATTTTGGTGAGGCAAAAAAACCTGCTTCATTATTAGCCCAAAGATAAAATGGATGAGCATTTTCACCATTAACTTTACTAACTTGAGTTAGTGGAAAAGTGACGTGAAATTCTTTGTGAGTAAAATCTTTTACCTGCTGCAACTCGCCAAATTCTTGATTGCCAAAATCATTTGAAGGCACGCCAATTATTATCAAACCGCGGTTTTTATATTTTTGGTAAAGGCTCTGCAAGCCTTTATATTGAGGCGTAAATCCACATTTTGAAGCGGTGTTTACAACCAAAATCAACTTGCCGCGATAATCTGACAAATCGATTTTTTTTCCATCAATTCCGTTAAAAGAAAATTGATAAGCATTCTTTGCGCTAACATTGGCGAAGCTTTCTTGGCTTAAGTAGAAAAACAAAAATAGGCTGAAGAATATTTTATAAATTTTCATGATTTATGTTTATTTTGAATTGCTGAATTAAAGACTTAAAATAAATTTCTTAATCAGAACTGGACTTAAAATTAATGTCGCAATCGTTGAGCTGATTATTCCGCCAATTACAGTGATTGCTATTGGTTGTTGAACTTCAGCGCCAATTCCATGACCAAATGCCATTGGTAAAAATCCCAAACTTGCGACA
>CAIUFU010000009.1 GCA_903898475.1 uncultured Alphaproteobacteria bacterium
AGTGATTTGGTTGAAGCTCTAGAGCTAGACAATCTTAGATCTCAAGCTTTAGTGACAATTGCCGGTGCATTAAACCGCAAAGAAAGTCGCGGCGCGCAAGCTCGCGATGACTACAAAGATCGCGACGATGAAAATTGGATGAAGCACTCAATCTTATGGTGCGATCAAAGTGCCAATATCCAAGCCGATTACCGCGAAGTTGTGTTAAAGCCGATGAGCAATGATGTTCAGGCTTTTCCACCGAAAAAACGTGTTTACTAAATCTCTGAAAATTTAAACAAATCGAAACGAAAATGGCAGAATTTACACTCCCAAAAAATTCACAAATCGACAAAAAAGCCGGTAAAGTTTTTAAAGCAAAAGATGGCGCAAAAAATGTGCGAGCTTTTGACGTTTATCGCTACGACCCGGAAGATGCCGAAAAGAAAAATCCGCATATTGATCGTTTCGAACTTGACCTTGATGAATGTGGGCCAATGGTTTTGGACGCCTTGATTAAGATTAAATCTGAACATGATTCTTCGGTGACTTTCCGCAGATCTTGCCGCGAAGGCATTTGCGGTTCATGCGCCATGAATATTGATGGCACCAATACCCTCGCCTGCACTAAAGCAATTTCTGATTGCAAATCTAGCGACGTAAAAATTTACCCGCTTCCCCACATGCCAGTGATAAAAGATTTGGTTCCTGATCTTACTAATTTTTACGAACAGCACAAATCAATCAAACCTTGGCTTCAAGCTGAAGTTCCTGACAATCAAAATAAAGAAAGACTGCAATCTCCAGAAGATCGCGAAAAACTTGATGGTCTTTACGAATGCATCATGTGCGCCTGCTGCTCAACTTCTTGCCCAAGCTATTGGTGGAATGGCGATAAATATTTAGGACCTGCAACCTTGCTACAAGCGCAAAGATGGATTGTTGATTCTCGCGATGAAGCAACAGATGAAAGGTTGGATGCGTTAGAAGATCCGTTCAAACTTTATCGTTGCCACACAATTATGAATTGCACCAATACTTGCCCGAAAGGTTTGAATCCGGCAAAAGCGATTGCATCGATTAAACAGGCGATTGCTGATCGTAAGGCTTAAATAATTTAACCAAAACCAAACTGTCATCCCGAACAAAATGAGGGATCTCTTGAATTTAAACCTCATGAGATCCCTCATTTCACTTAGGATGACAGTGTAAAAATATCTAAAAAATGAAAAATATCCTCTTCCTTGGTTGTGGAAAAATGGGTTCGATTTTGGTTAAAAATTTACTCGAGCAAAAAAGCGCTAAGCCTAGTCAAATCAGCATTTTAGAGAAGTCGGAAAACAACAGAATTGATGGATTAAATTATTTTAAAAATGTCGGTGGTCTGACCAAAAATTACCAAGCTGATTTAGTCTTTCTTGCCATCAAACCCCAAGATGCCGCAGAAATTTTGAGTGAATTTGCTCAAGCAAAAATATTTTCCAAAAACACCATTTTCATCTCGATTCTCGCCGGAAAAAAAATCGCCTTTTTTGAAAATATTTTTGGCACGCAG
>CAIUFU010000010.1 GCA_903898475.1 uncultured Alphaproteobacteria bacterium
AAGAATTTCATCCAGAAAAATATTAGGCGATTTTGGAATGTTTCTTCGAGTCGCTGATGAAGAATTTGTCAAATAGACTGCTGACAATGCGCGAAATTTGAGGGGCGATTAGGTTGATTTTAATTACATTATTTTTGACACGAACCAACCCATCTTTTTTTAACTCTTCCAGCCCTTCCAGTTCTGTGGCGAAGTGGTTTTTTTCAAGATTAAAAGATTCACAAATTTGGTTAAGATCAACTTCCAAATAACACATTAATTCATCGATGATTCTTTTACGAATCTTGTCGTCTTGCGTGATTTTAATACCTTTTTTGACTGCCAATTTTTCGCTCAAAATATTCTTTTTATACTCGTCAAAATCGAGAGTGTTTTGAGAATATCCCAAGGGCAGGTAGCTAATTGCGGAAGCGCCAAAACCAATAACGCTGCTTGCTGTATCGGTGCTGTAGCCCTGAAAATTACGTTTTAATTTTTCATCTTTGAAAGCCAAAAACATGCTGTCGTCTTTTTTGGCAAAGTGATCTAGGCCAATTGGAAAATAGCCCTCTTGCTGCAGTTTTTCTGAGGCTAATCGATACATTTGCAGGCGACTAGCGCCATCCGGCAAGTCTTCTTCGTTAATTAAACGCATGTGCTTTTTCATCCATTGCACGTGAGCGTAGGCAAAAAGAGCGATGCGACTTGGTTTAAGCAACATTGCGTAATCGATATTTTTTCTAATTCCTTCCGGAGTTTGCTTAGGCAGGCCGTAGATTAAATCTAAGTTGATGTCGTTGATTTTATATTTGCGAAAAAGCTTCACGCAGTCGTAAACCACATCAAATGACTGCTCGCGATTAATTGCTTTCTGCACTTCGTCATTAAAATCTTGAACTCCAATGCTAACTCGATTGATCCCATTCTTAGCGTAGGTGGCAATTTTTTCTTCGTTAACATTTCTGGGATCTACCTCAATTGCAATTTCAGCATCAACATTCACCTCAAACTCACTTCTGATTGTCTGCATTAAATAATCAAAAGTGTCGGGAAGCAAAATTGTTGGCGAACCGCCGCCAAAATGAATGTGAGAAACTTTGTGATGTTTTTTATCCAAAAGATCAGCAACTAAACGTATTTCACGTGCCACAATGTGCGCGTAGTCTTCAACCGGAGCGTAACGAGAAGTAACTTTTGTGTAACAGCCGCAATACCAGCAAAGCTGATTGCAGAAGGGAATATGAATGTAGAGCGAAAGAGTTTCGTTTTCTGGTAAAGTTTTTAACCAAGTAAAAACCACCTCACCATTTACATCAGAATTAAAGTGCGGCGCAGTTGGATAGCTGGTGTAGCGCGGCACTTGGGCGTCATGTTTTAAAATAACTGAGTCTTCAATTTTATTTATCATCTGGCTTAGAGCATCTGTTGGCGCAGATTTTTGGAGCTTCTGCGTTATTTATTTCATACCAAAGAGCCGTTAAAACTGCGAAAGAAGCCGCTAGAGCCGTGCCTAAAATCCAAGAAAAATACCACATAGTTTGAACTGGTTTGAAGGTTAGTAGAAAAATTTTGAATCTTTTTTGATGTCTTCTGCGGTGATTTTGCCACGCAGAACTCGAAACACCCAAGAAGTGTAAATTAGGATAATTGGCACAAAAATCAGAGCAGCGATTAGCATCACAACCAAAGTAAAATAGCTGCTAGAAGCATCCCAAATTATCAGTGAAGAATTTGGATTGAGGCTTGATGGCAAAATGAATGGAAACAGAGTTAATCCGGCAGTTGAGATGATGCCAAAAATTGACAGAGCGCTAAAAATAAAGGCTTTGCCGAAATGGTTAATACGAGCAAAAATTAGAGCGACAAACTGACCAACAAATCCCAAAGCCGGCGCAATCAACATCCAAGGATATATTGTGTAATTGCTAAACCAGCCGCCCGCAACTCTGATTACTTCTTTTTGCAAAGGGTTGGAGTCAGCTAAAGTTCCAGCGAAAGTCTTAACTTGAAAACCATCAATAAATTGCAAAAGAACTCCGCCTAACGCGAACAAAACAACTGTTAGAAGCGAGAAGATTTTGAGAATCTTCTGAGTGCGCTGCAAAATTTTACCCTCGGTTTTAATCGCTAAATAGCAGGCTCCGTGAGTTGTAAGCATTACAACACTTACCAAACCGCAAAGCAGAGTAAAAGGCGTAAACAAGCCAAAAAAACCAATCTGATTGTCAATTACCATGAAGTCATCAAAAGCAAAAGGCACGCCTTGCAAAACATTGCCAATTGCGACTCCAAAGACCAAAGACGGCACTAGCCCCGAAATAAAAATACAATAATCCCAAACGCAGCGCCAAGTTTTGTTGTTAACTTTGCTGCGATAATCAAAACCTACGGGACGCAAAATTAAGGCCAATAAAACCAACAACATTGCGAAGTAAAAACCTGAAAAGCTTACAGCGTAAACATGTGGCCAAGCGGCAAAAATAGCACCAGCACCCAGAATTAACCAAACTTGGTTTCCTTCCCAAACCGCGCCAACTGAGTTTAAAACAACTCGTCTTTCTTCATCAGTTTTAGCAACGAAGGGCAGCAAAATTCCGACCCCCAAATCAAAGCCGTCCATAATTGCAAAGCCGATTAAAAGCACACCAAGCAAGACCCACCAGATTATTCTGAGAGTTTCGTAATCAAAAAATTCTAACATTTTTTTCCTTAATTAATTTTTGGATAAAAGTTTTTCTGGCCCAATTTTGATATATTTTGCCATCAGGTACAAATCGACAATCAGCAGCACGGTGTAAAGAACTACAAAGCCCAAAAGACTCGCCATAACATGTCCGTAAGAAACCGGCGAGATGCCAAGTGCGGTTGGCAAAATTCCTTCAATCACCCAAGGCTGTCTGCCACATTCGGCAACGATCCAGCCAAGTTCAGCAGCAATCCAAGGCAGCGGCAAAGAAAAGAAACAAAGTTTTAACAAGAATTTTTTATCAAAATTGCGTTTCACGTTCATTTGCCAAAAAGCTGCGGCAAACAAGATGATAAAATAAAGACCCAATCCAACCATGATACGAAAGCTGAAGAATAGAGGGGCAATTCTTGGCTTGGTGCTTTCAGCAGCTTTTCTAATTTCTTGATCTGAAGCATTTTCAATGTCAGTGCGATATTTTTTTAGGAGCAGGGCGTAGCCAATATCTTGGTAATTCTCGCGTAGATAAGCTTTGTCGGCTGCAGGATCTTGACTAGTTTTGCTGCGTAAATTTTTTAACACTTGGTACTGGCTGATACCATTGCGCACGCGAACTTCAGCCATATCGATCAAATCTTTAATCCCCAAGACTTCTTTGTCGAAAGAGCGCGTGGCAATTAACCCCAAGAGATAGGGCACTTTAATCGAATATTCGTTAATTTGCTTTTCTTCGTTGGGAATTGCCAAAAGAGTAAAGTCGGCAGGTGCTGGCTCAGTTTCCCACATGCCTTCAATTGCAGCGATTTTCATTCTTTGATTTTGTCCGGTGGTGTAGCCACTTTCATCGCCCAAAACCACAACTGATAAGGCAGCTAAAATTCCAAAAGATGAGGCAACGATGATTGATCTTTTGGCAATTTGAATATTGGTTTTTTTGAGCAAATAGTAGCAGCTAACCGACAGCACAAACATTGCGCCCGTTACATATCCAGCACTAATCGTGTGCACAAATTTTGACTGAGCAACTTCGTTAAAGAAAATTTCTTTAAATGAATCGAGCTCCATTCTCATGGTTTCAGCGTTGAATTTTGCGCCAACCGGATTTTGCATCCAACCGTTAGCAATCAAAATCCATAAAGCCGAAAGATTAGTGCCAATCGCCATTAACCAAGTAACCACAAGGTGAGCGCGTTTGCTTAACTTGTTCCAGCCGAAGAAAAATAATCCCACAAAAGTTGATTCTAAGAAAAAGGCCATCAAGCCTTCAATTGCCAAAGGCACCCCAAAAATATCGCCAACATAGTGCGAATAATACGCCCAGTTCGTGCCAAACTGAAATTCCATCGTGATGCCAGTTGCAACACCCATGGCAAAGTTAATCGCAAAAAGCTTGCCCCAAAATTTTGTAATATCGCGCCAGATTTCTTTATTTGTCATCACATAAGCGCTTTCCATAATTGCCAATATCACGGCCAAACCCAAGGTTAAAGGCACGAATAGAAAGTGATAAATTGCTGTTACCGCAAATTGTAACCTCGATATTTCAACTAGGCCGAATTCCATTTTATTTCTCGTTTAAAATTTGGTTGGTAATGCTTTCAGATCTTTGTTGCTTGGTCATTTTGTCGCTGAAGAAAAAGAAGTATAAGGCCGTCAAGATGAGCAATTTTACTCCCAAAATGACGGTCATTTCTCGGTAAAAAAAACTACGTTTTTTTGAACGAAAAAAAATTATCAGGTAGATGATATACCCCAGATAAAGAGCGATTAAGCCGTGCATGGTGGTGTTTGTTTGATTTTAGAAGCGGTAAGAAACGCCGCCGCCAATTAACCATGGATCAAGTCTAACTTGTCCGCGGTAAGCGTTGTTCACTTGAACATTGGTTTTTAAGAAGATTTTTTTGACGTCGAAATTGACACCGAATCTTTCGTCAATCATGTAGTCAAAACCAGCTTGCAAAGCGTAGCCAAGGTTGTCTTGGTATTTAAGACTAGTTGCAGCTCCCCCAGTTTTTGCACCGTAGAAAAAAGTGTAGTTTAGACCAGCACCTGCGTAGGGTCTGAAAGTTCCGGTAGGATTAGCGTGATATTGTAGGGTGAGAGTTGGCGGAAGTAATCTAACCGACCCAAGGCCAGCTTTGCTTCCAGCAGCAGAACCATTTAAAGTGATGTCATGCTTGGTGGTTGCCAAAATTAATTCAGCGGCAATGTTTTTGTTAAAGAAGCGAGTAAAATCTAATTCAGGAACTTGATCTGAGCTAGTTGCAACATGGCCACCCAAAGTTGAAACTTTGCTAGTGACATCGGTTTTTACAAAAACCGCTCTTGATCTAATGATCCAATCGTGAGCCGCGTCAGATTTGGCAAATGCAGCCTGAGAGTTAAAAACGGACAAAATTATCGACAGCGAGAGAAGACCGAGTTTGCTTTTCATAAATTTTCAAAATTAATTAACCTCTAGGTGAAGCCAAAAATTAATTTGATTCTCAACCTAGAGTATAAGCCTATCCAACAAAGGATTGATCGACTTAACTTTTTTAAAAGTAGAGCAACTTTCTCTGCTGTAATTGACCTAGATCAAAAATTTTAAATTTATTTAAATGAACGCCTCAACCCTTTCTAAACTTGATGTCATCAAGAAAATCGCTCTTTTTGCTGATTTAGGTGAGATCGAAATTAGAGAAATTTTAAAAAATTCTCTAATCCTCAAATGCAAGAAAGGTAAAACTTTATTTTGCCGTGAAGAGAAGAGTCTCAATCTTTACGTAGTGCTAAGCGGTGTTTTAAAAATTTTTATTTCTGACTCAGAAGGAGAAGAAACAGTTTTGCAAATTGCTGATTTCGGCAAATCACTTAATGACATTTTTAGCAAAAACTTTCAAAGCAATGCTCAAGCGCTGGAAGACTCTTCTCTGCTTGCGATTCCGCTTTTAGATGCCAGAGAATTTCTTGCTAAAAATCTGAATTTTTCATCAAAAATTCTAAGCGACATCAGCGCCAAAAACAGCGAATTATTAGCGCAACTTACTCAATTAAAATTAACCAATGCCAAACAAAAAGTGGGGCAGTTTTTACTTGGAATGGCTTTTGAAAAAAGTGGCGACAAAGAGAAAAATATCGAACTTAAATGTGATAAATCGGTAATCGCATCTTACCTTGGAATCAAGTCTGAAACGCTTTCGCGAACTTTGCAAAAGCTAAAAAATGATGGCGAAATTACTGTGAAGAAAAATCAAATAACTCTTTTACAAGACAACTCGCTTTGTGATTATTGCGATAGTAAAATTGCTGCAAAGTGCAAACAGCACAAATCTTCTTTTTGCCAAGATCCTCATCTTTAAATCAATTCTGAAATGCTAAATAATTTAAACTCTCCGCAACGCGAAGCAGTTGAACATACCGACGGCCCGATTCTTGTTTTGGCGGGGGCCGGCACCGGAAAAACTAAAGTTTTGACCTCGCGAATTATTCACATTGTAAATACCTACAAAGCTTCTCCTTACCAAATTTTAGCGGTGACTTTCACCAATAAAGCCGCGGCAGAAATGAAGAAAAGAATTGGCGAAGCGATTGGAGATCAAGTGAATAATCTTTGGGTTGGCACTTTTCACTCGATTGCGGCGCGCATTTTGAGACGTCACCCAGAAGCCGTGGGACTGCGTTCTGACTTCACGATTATTGATGACGATGACCAAACTCGTTTGCTCAAACAGATTCTTGCCGATTTCAATATTGATCCAAAACAGTTTCCGGCAAAAGGATATTTAAACCGGATTTCTCGCTTAAAAGATAAAGTTGTAACGCCGCAAGCCATTGATT
>CAIUFU010000011.1 GCA_903898475.1 uncultured Alphaproteobacteria bacterium
CCGATCTAGCAAGACATTAGAGCTGCGACTAGTGCTATTGAGGCGTCAAGGATTGAAGGTTTTTACCAGATGCAAAAAGATAATCGCATTTATACCCAAGGCGGCGAAGGCGTTCATAAAATGACCAGTGATCTTTTTTATGAAATGCTAGCTTCGTCCCAAGCATTTCTAAATACCCCTTCATTCTCACCAAGAATTACTGCTCCATCTCTGCAAACAGAACAAGAGCAAAAAAAGAGCAGATAATTATTTACTGTCTTCTTCAATCGCTAAAGCCACGTCAAACAGAGATTGCTCGTCGAAATGCTTAGAAATTAGCTGCAATCCCAAAGGTAAACCATCCTTGTCAAAG
This sequence comes from uncultured Alphaproteobacteria bacterium, assembly GCA_903898475.1. GTDB lineage: Bacteria > Pseudomonadota > Alphaproteobacteria > Rickettsiales > UBA1997 > UBA2645. The sequence goes on from CAIUFU010000011.1 coordinate 353, forward strand.
CCAGCTGGAACCGACATTGCAGGAAGTCCAGCCAAGTTCACCGGAATTGTGAAAACGTCATTTAAATACATTTTAACCGGATCAGAACTGCCAACTTTTTTCGACTCATCAATTGAAAATGCCGCGCTTGGAGTTGTTGGGGTTAGAATTACATCAACGCGTTTGAAAGCTTCAGTGAAGTCTTGCAATATAAGATTGCGCACTCTTTGAGCTTTTTTGTAGTAAGCGTCAAAATATCCAGCAGAAAGCACGTAAGTTCCGGTAAGAATTCTTCTTTTTACCTCAGCGCCAAAACCTTGAGCGCGGGTTTTTTCATACATTTCTTCCAGAGATAAATTGTTGCCTTCCGCTCTAAATCCGTAACGCACGCCATCGAAGCGCGCTAGATTTGACGAGCATTCGGCAGATGCCAAAACGTAATAAACGGCTGCGGCATATTTAGTGTGAGGCAAAGAAATTTCGATAATTTCGGCGCCACGTTTTTGCAAAATTTCTTTGCCGCGATTCCACAATTGCACGATTTCTTCTGACATGCCGTCAGCAAAATATTCTTTAGGAATACCAATTTTTTTGCCACGCACGTTTGAGTTAAGCAGCGCTTCAAATTGTGGAACGGCGATATTTACCGAGGTTGAGTCTTTAGCATCAAAACCAGAAATTACGCGTTGTAAAAGTGCAGCGTCGTAAACGTCTTTAGCAAAAATTCCTGCTTGATCCAGTGAGCTAGCAAAAGCAATCATGCCGTAGCGCGAGCAACGTCCGTAAGTTGGTTTAATGCCGACAGTATTGGTGAAAGAGGCGGGCTGTCTGATCGAGCCTCCTGTGTCCGAACCTGTTGCACCCAAACATAAATTAGCTGCAACCGCTGCCGAAGAGCCGCCAGAGCTGCCACCAGGAACTAAGTTTTCGTCAGAGCCTTTCTTTTTGTAAGGATTAATTACCGGCCCAAAATAGCTGTTGGTGGTTGCAGAACCCATGGCGAATTCATCCATGTTTAGTTTGCCAAGCGTTACAGAACCTGCGTCTAAAAGTTTTTGCGAAACTGTTGATTCGTAAGTTGGCACAAAATTTTCCAACATTTTTGAAGCAGAAGTGGTGCGGATATTTTTGGTGCAAAAAAGATCTTTAATGCCGAGTGGAATTCCTTCCAAATCACCGATTTTTCCGGCGGCAATATTCTCGTCAGATTTTTTGGCACTTGCCATCGCCGCGTCAAATGACTCAGTGATGAAGGCGTTTAAATGGCGGTTTTGCTCGATATTTTTAATGTAGGCGGAAGTAACTTCCGTGCTTGAAAATTTCTTATTTTTCAAACCATCAAGAGTTTGGCGGATGGTTAATTTTGTAAGTTCTGACATGATTTTTATAAAATTATTTTGCTTTCTCGATCAATTCAAAAAGCTCTTTTTTAGTAAGAAGTTCGCTGGCAAGTAAACCCTGCGGAGCGTGTGGCCCGTAAACCGCGTTGAAAGGAATGGCAAAGCGATTATTTTTGTGCAGGTAATTCATGATTTCTTCGTTGGGCTTGGTGATGTCGCCGCGCATGGCAATAATGGTGCCACCTTTTAATTTCTCCACCACCTCTTTATTTTGCAAAACTCTGATTTTATTGAATTTGCAGCTCAAGCACCAATCAGCGGTGATGTCAACTACCACAACCTCGCCGCGTGCCACATGTTGATAAATTTCAGCTTCATTAAAATTGTTCCAGAATTCTTCCTGCATTTGCTGGCGATGTTGCAGGTTTGACGGCAAAGCCAAAGTGCACGCCGCAATTATGGCAATTGACGTATATTTTAAAAACTCGGATTTGATTTTGATGGCGGCAAGCAAGGTTATTGCAAGCGCTCCTGCCAAGAATGCCGGAAAAGAACCGATGATGTGAGAGAGAACGTAAACCAACCAAATGATGGTTGCGGCCAAAAGTCCGGCGAGCATTTGTTTGATTTGCACCATCCAGTTACCGGGTTTTGGAAGCAGATAAACTAGTTTTGGTGAAACGATTAAGATGATGTAAGGCAAAGAAAAACCAAAGCCGATGAAGAGGAAGATCAGAAAAATAACTGCAAAATTTTGGGTGAGAGCGAAAGAAATTGCCGATCCTAAAAATGGTGCCGAACAAGGAGTGGCAAGCATTACCGCCAAAACTCCAGAGAGAAAATTGGGGATAAAAATATTTTTCTTTTCTGCGCCTTCGGTGATTTTTTTATTCAGAATTGTTGAGAGAAATTGATTAAAATTAATTAATTTAACAA
>CAIUFU010000012.1 GCA_903898475.1 uncultured Alphaproteobacteria bacterium
ACTTAGGACGGGTTCTAAGATCAAATTTCTTTTCTTGCGCCGCAGCCCCTGAAGTTAGAAAGAGGTAAGATTTAAAGCAGCCATGCCAGAATAAGTGCGCTATTGCCGCGGGAAATAATCCAAGGCCACACTGAGCAATCATAAATCCCATTTGCCCCATTGTTGAGCAAGCGAGCATGCTTTTAACATTGTTTTGTATTAGCTTCCAAAGCGTTCCAACCAAAGCCGTTGTAATGCCGATGATGAAAATTAGAGTCAGAATTTTTGGCGAGTTAAAATAAAGCGGCGCAAACCTTGCAAGTAAAATTCCGCCACCATTTACAAGGCCGGCGTGCATGAGCGCTGATACAGGAGTTGGAGAGTTGAGCGAGCTAGTTAACCAAGAGCTGAAGGGGTAAATTGCCGATTGCGTCATTGCTGCAACCAAGATTAGCAACAAAGCGATTATTAACTTTGTCTGATCTTCATATTCAAAAGCGAGGATAGATTGAATTGAAGTTTGGCCTGTTTGATGAGATAACAAAACCAACCCAAGGCTTAAGCAGAAAAATCCAATCAGAAAATTTTTTGCCGCTAATTTTCCAGATGCCAAAGCAGATTTCCAATTTGGTTTATGAATCATCATCAAAACCAAGGTCGCATTACTTAAGAACCAAGAAGTTAGAAAAAGGAAAATGTTGTTGGCTGATACCGTTATTATTACCGATGCAATAATTAGTGGCAGAGCGAAGAAGAAAAGGCCATATCTAGAATCCCCTTTCAGATATTGTTTGGCAAAAAGTACCACAACTAAACCAACGAAAATGATCAAGAAAATTACAACTTTTGCCAAACCGTCGATGTAAAAAAGAGAGTCCATTTTTTGCTTACCAAATTTAGTTATTAGAAATGGTTATATTAATCGTTGATTACATAAGATTTTCTTACTAAAAAAGTAAAACTTATAATTCTTATAACTGAAATTAGAAAACCTTATGGCTATCGACACTATATCAGCACAATGTTTTATCGCCGTTGCCGACACTGGAAGCTTTACAAAAGCGGCAAGTCGGGTTGGCAGAACTCAATCGGCAGTTAGTCAGCAAATTGCCAAGTTAGAAAATTTTGTTGGAAAGCAGCTATTCGTGAGAGGAAAAATATTTTCCTTAACCAATGAAGGTGAGATTTTTTTAGGATATCTAAGGCAGATATTTGCACTACACCGCGAAGCAATAGATTGCTTTAAAGATCCCGAACTGAAGGGAGAAGTGAGATTTGGCGTTCCGGAAGATTTTGCCAGCGTGTTTCTTTATGATGTTTTGCGAGAATTCTCTCAAATACATCCCAAAATTTTACTCAACATCGAGTGCGATCTAACCCTTAATTTATACGAAAAATTCAAGAATAATGAGCTTGATCTAGTCGTTGTTAAAATGAGCCCTCCGCATGAGTTTAATCATGAGTTAAAATTGCTCTCAGAAAAACTAGAATGGGCGGGAGATTCCAGATTAATCAAAAAAGGCGAAGCTATTCCATTGGTTCTATCACCAAAGCCCTGTCTTTACCGCGAAAAAGCAATTAATTCTCTTGAAAAAAAGAAACTTAAATGGCGCCTATCTTTTTCCAGCAACAGCTACGCTGGAAAGATTGCTGCCGTTAGAGCTGGATTAGGAATTACAGTTCTTCCTCATAC
>CAIUFU010000013.1 GCA_903898475.1 uncultured Alphaproteobacteria bacterium
CTTGGATATTTTTTCTTGTTCATGAACCTCCCTTGTTATTGATGACAAAGGATTGGCTCAGGATTTTTAATAAGTCAAAGACTTAGGACGGGTTCTTAGATAATTGGCTTTTACTTGCCGTCTGCCTTTATTTTTTCGCCGGAATTTGCTGGGTGCCAGTAGTCTGGATGCAAATTAAAATGCGCAACATGGCCAAGCTAAGTGTAGAAAACAGCAAGCCCCTGCCCCCAACTTATTGGCTGATGAACCGCTACTGGATAATCCTCGGATCCCTAGCCTTTCCGGCGGTGATGGTGATTTTTTATCTGATGGTTTTTAAGCCGGATTTTTAGTTTTGAATCAGGCTCAATTACTTCCATCACCTATACTTCCCCTGCTCCTTCTTGATGTCTTCATTCTCATAATTAACCCCAATCGAATAAGCCAAAATCCTGCTGATATTTGCGTAAGAAAGTCCCGTTTCTTTGTGCCATTTGTTGAAGGCATCTTGGGCTAATTGTAATTCGCGTTTTGTTGTGGGGTTGTCGCGAATATCTAGGCCGGAGCCCCGTAAAGCAGCGGTGACGTCGCGCGATAAAATGAAAGAATCTTTGCCAACAAATCTCAAAAAATATTGGCCGGTATTTCCGCCCAATCGGCTGCCGCGTTTTTTTAAGTAAGCCCAAAGCCCCACCAAATCTGACTCGGGCCAGTTGGCGATAAATTTGGCGAAGCTGCCATGTTCTTTGGCCGTATCGATTACGAATTGGGTGTTTTTGATAAGCGCGTTAATTTTTGTGCCGTTGCGCACGATGCGTTTGTCTTTGAAATAAGCGTCCCAATCTTCAATTGAAAGCAGCGCTAATTTACGCAAGTCAAAACCAAAAAATGCTTCTTCAAATCCGGGCCATTTTTTAGCGATCACATTCCAGTGAAATCCGGCTTGAAAAACGCATCTTGTCATCATCGATAAAAAGCGATCGTCGCCTTTTTTACTAAGCTCTGATTTTGGCATCACCGGCAGCATAAGCTCTTGCAAAGCCGCTTCACCACCTTTGCGCCTAACAGCCATGGCGCAAATTTTTTGAAATTTTTCCATGTTACTTAAATTTTTTATTGCTGTTGGTCACATCTTTCATTTCATGCAGCTCTTCGCTTGGCGCAACGCCGCCGCGCTTTAGGTAGATGAAATTTGTTTTAAAACTTTCTTTGCCCATGACGAATCTCATCACAACTCCCGCAATAATTGAAAGCAGTGCAAGCACGCCAAATAAAATTAGCAGTGACGGCAGTAGAAAAATGATTAAGGCGATGAAGCCAATTGAGATGGCGAGCGAGATTAAGTTGGCGATGATTTTGTTGTTTGGCACGTCAGTTATATTTTTAATTTTTTCGCCGCCTCAATCGCGCCGTAGGTGATTATTGCTGAAGCGCCAGCTCTTTTGAATGACATTAAACTTTCGTAAAAAGCTGCGTCAAAATCGAAGGCGCCGTTTTCAGCGGCAAATTTTAGCATCGCATATTCGCCACTTACTTGATAAGAAATAATTGGCAGTTTGAAATTTTGCGAGGCTTGCGAAACAATGTCTAAGTAAGGCATTCCGGGTTTGACGATAATCATGTCGGCGCCCTCTGAAACGTCTAATTCAATTTCACGCATTGCTTCAGCAGAGTTTCTAAAATCCATTTGATAAGTTTTTTTGTCGGATTTTTTTAAGTTATTAGCCGATCCAACCGCATGTCTGAAAGGGCCGTAAAAGCTTGAAGCATATTTCACCGCGTAAGACATGATTGATGTATTTACAAATCCCAAATCATCTAAAGCATCACGAATCACGCCAATTCTGCCATCCATCATGTCGGAAGGTGCAATCACGTCGCAGCCCGCTTCCGCTTGCGCGAGTGCTTGCTCACACAAAATTTCAATCGTCGCATCATTTTCAACGTAGCCCGACGCATCAACAATTCCGTCGTGACCGTGCGAGGTGTAGGGATCCAGCGCCACATCAGCAATCACGCCAATTTCTGGCACGGCATTTTTGATTTCAGCAATTGCGCGGCAAATTAAATTTTTGCGATTTTTTGCTTCTTTTCCGTCAGCATTTTTTAGTTTTTGATCGATCACAGGAAACAGCATCAAAGCAGGAATACCTAAAGCTCGCGCCTCTTTGGCTTTCTTAACAATTCCATCAATTGAAAATCTTGAAACATCGGGAAGATGTGAGATTTTTTCTTCCTTATTTTTGCCCTCAATGACAAAAAGTGGCAAAATTAAATCACGCGGCAAAAGTGAATTTTGCGCTACTAAATCACGAATCCACGGTGATTTGCGATTGCGTCTTAAACGTGTTTTTGGGAAAGTGTTTGTCATAAAAATTAATCGTTTTTTTATCCTAAATTTGCATGAAAAATATTCTCGAAGAAATCTACCAACACAAGCTTGTTGAAGTTCGTAACCGCAAAAAAGAGCTTTCCGTGCAAGAAATTTGCAATCGCACAAAATGTTTAGACAAGCCTAAAGATTTTTTTGGCGCACTCAAAAAAAAGAATGACAGCGCTGAAATTGGTTTGATTTGCGAGATCAAAAAAGCTTCGCCTTCGCACGGATTAATTCGCGAAGATTTTAACCACATTGAAATTGCTAAAGACTACTTTGATGCTGGCGCCACCTGCCTTTCGATTTTGACTGATGAAAAATATTTCCAAGGCAAAAACCAATATTTGCAAGAAGTTCGCGCCATTTCAAACCTGCCTATTTTGCGCAAAGATTTCATGGTCGACACTTACCAAATTTATGAAGCAAAAATGTTGGGGGCTGATTGCATTTTGTTGATTGTGGCAATGCTTGATGATGCGAAATTGCAAGAACTTGAGCAATGCGCTTTTGATGCGGGGCTTTCAGTTCTAGTTGAAGTTCACGATGAAGCTGAATTGCAGCGCGCTTCAAAGCTTAAAAGCAAATTACTCGGCATTAATAATCGCGATTTGAAAACGCTGAAAGTTGATTTGCAGACTTCGCTACTGCTATCAGAGCAAGTTCCACTCGATTACGTTTTGATTTCAGAAAGCGGCATTAAAGATCCGCTAGATATTGATCTTCTACAACAAGCTGGGATTAACTGCTTTTTGATTGGCGAGCATTTTATGAGACAGAAAAATATCGTTCGTGCAGTGAAGGATATTTTGGTGAAGTAATTTCCTCCCAAGTCATGCTGAGCCTGTCGAAGCATGATTCAAGCCCGTGCCCAGAATCATGCTTCGACAGGCTCAGCATGACTTATGTAGTTTACATTGACTCCTTGAACCGCAATTTCACACACTCTAACTTGCCCGCCTCTTGTCCCAATTTAAAATCACGAAAATGTTCAAAATCGCAATTATCGGCCGTCCAAATGTTGGCAAATCGACTCTTTTCAACAAGCTGATTGGCAAAAGTTTTGCAATTACCGACGACACACCAGGCGTTACTCGCGACCGCAAAGAAGCACCCGGAAAGCTTGGGCCGCTTGAGTTTATGGCAATTGACACCGCGGGTCTTGAAAACCAAATCACCGACAAATCTCTCGAAAAAAGAATGATGGAACAAACCGAACTCGCCGTTTCAGACGCCGATCTTTGTTTGTTTGTGATTGATGGCAAAGATGGCGTGACCAAAAAAGATTTACACTTCGCTAACTGGCTCAAAAAAGTTGATAAAAAAACCATCCTTTTAGTGAATAAATGCGAGAATTTAAACGAAGCAGTTTTTGACAATGAATATTATCGTTTAGGCTTTGGCAAACCAACAGCCATCTCAGCTGAGCACAAATTAGGTTTTGGCGATTTATACGACAAAATCGCGCCAGAAATTGAAGAATATGAAAAGAATTTCGCTGATGCGGCAATGGATCTTGCTGATGAAAAATCAGATTTACAAATTGCTATTGTTGGCAGACCAAATGCCGGAAAATCAACTTTCTTAAATAAAATTTTAGGAACTGACCGCATGATTGTGGGCCCTGAAGCCGGCATCACGCGCGACGCCATTGCCATTGATCACGAAATTTTCGGCAAAAAAATTCGCTTCATCGACACTGCCGGAATTAGAAAAAAAGCTAACATCACCGGAAAATTAGAAAAACTTTCAAGTCTCGACAGCTTTAGAGCCATCCGCTTCGCCCAAGTTGTAATTTTATTGATCGACTGCAATTCATTGCTCGACCACCAAGATTTGGCACTCGCCGGTGAAATTTTAAAAGAAGGCCGCGGCTTGGTTTTTGCAATTAACAAAATCGATTCAATTCCGGGAGACAAAGAAAATTTCCTCCGCGAAGTACGCAAACAAATTCAAGGTGTAATGGCGGGCGCTGACGGCGCGCCGATTGTTGGTGTGTCGGCCAAAACTGGCTACAACGTGGAAAAATGCTTGGAATTCGCGCTGCAAACTTACGAGCAATGGCAGACTTACATTCCAACTAACAAGCTGCATGAATGGTTGAAACACGCCGAGTCAACCCACTCGCCGAAACTTTACAAAGGCAAAGCGATCAAGTTGAAATATGCCACGCAAATCAAAAAACGCCCGCCAACTTTTGCGGTATTTACCAACCACATCAAACCTTTGCTTGGCGGTTACGAGCGCTATTTGATGAATTCTTTGCGTGATTATTTTGGTTTGAATATGACACCGATTCGTTTGGTTTTGAGAAAAAGTGAAAATCCTTTTGCGGAACGTGAAGAAAAGATTTTCTCGAAAAAATTGCACAAGCCTAAGGGGAAGAAGAAGTAAAAATTTAGCCAAAGGACTGAACATGTGGGCGGGGTTGCAAACCCCGTCCAGCGTAGGTTTCACCTCGTCGCGAACTAAAAATTTTAGACTTAACGAAAAACAAAAATGAAAAAAATCGACTGTAAAAAAACTTTCGGATTCACCTGCGACTTTGATGTTTGGGCTTTTAAGGAGAAGTCGGATTACGTTCCAAAACTTGACGAAAGCTATCTTTTCGATCCAAAAACCACCATCGCAATTCTTGCCGGATTTGCTTTTAACCAGCGCGTTTTAATTCAAGGAATGCACGGCACCGGAAAATCTACTCACATTGAACAAGTGGCCGCGCGCCTGAACTGGCCTTGTTTGCGCATTAACTTTGATTCACAAATCACCCGCCTTGATTTGGTTGGCAAAGACGTCATCAAACTAAAAAACGACAAGCAAATTACTGAATTTAAAGAAGGAATTATTCCCTTCGCGCTGCGCAATAATTTGGCTTTGGTGCTCGATGAATATGACGCAATTAAAACTGATGTGTCTTTTGTGATTCAGCGTTTGCTTGAAGAAGATGGCAAATTTGCGCTTTTGGAAGAAAATGAAATCATCACGCCAAGCCAGCATTTTCGGCTCTTTGCAACTTCTAACACTTTAGGCGCGGGCGATGATTTAGGAATTTATCACGGCACTAATTTGATTAACCAAGCGCAGATGGATCGCTGGAATATCGTGGCGGCGCTGAATTATTTGGGGGATGAACAAGAGCTTGCGATTCTCTTAAAAAAACTGCCTTTCTTAAATTCAAAACTGCATCAACAAACCGCAAAAATGATGGTGAGGCTTGCCAATCTTAGCCGCGAAGCTTTTAAGAATGGCGATATTTCGAATTTAATTTCACTTCGAACTTTAATTTCTTGGGGCAGAAATATCGAAATTTTCGGCTCAGTAAAAACCGCCTTCACCTTGAGCTTTGCAAACAAAGTTATTGATGATGAAAAGGCGGTGATTGGTGAATTTTATCAGCGGGTTTTTGGGGAAGAGGTTTAGACAGTTGCTACATTTCCTGCTGTAACTTGTATAGCCGGACTTTTTGCTCTATCCAAACCTGCACTTCTTGGAGAAGATAGCGGTGAGTTAGGAGATCCCGGTCTCGCATTAGCGACAACATCCGACTCTCCTTTCACAATCTCATTCGATAATTCTATCTTCACTCCGAAGAATCCATCCTTCTCAACAACGCTACAATCGATACCGACGCTCTGTAAATTATCGGCAAGCTTCTGGGCATCTTCTTGACCTTGCGCCATGTCAATTTGCACAAAATCCTCAGACTTTTCTCTGTCTCTTTCATCCTGCTCTCTTTCCAATTGCTCAGCCATTCTTGATCTCACAGCTTCTTGCAAAGCTTCAATCGCAGCGACTTGAGCCTTAAGATCGGCATCAGTGTCACCATCTGCGGGTATTCCACCTTTTCTCAAAGCAAGTTCAGCTAATTTTTTAGCCAAACTTTCCAACGTAACTGCAAAACCATTTTCTAACTGCGCTTCATTATTTGTTGGCGTTTCGTCTAGAAGAGGTAACCCTCCCAAACCCAACTCTTTATCAACAGTAACAGAGCCTTTGGCAATTGCTTCACGCAACTCCACTAACTCTTCGGGACTCATTGACAAAACATCCTTACCGCGACATTGCGGTGGCAATTTCATCACGAAAGATTTTTGCGCAGCATTATATTGCAAATCGCAAGGAATACCCAGGCGCTCGTAGGCCTTAACCATTTTGTCCGCATATTCTTTTGCCTCTTCGTAAGTGGCAAAAGTGATGATTCCGTCTTTCCTTTTTTCTTGGTTAGCGGGGCTTTGATTCACCGGATTATTTCTAGCTTCATCTCTTAACTCTTTTCCTTGTTCTAATACTAATTCGTCTAATTGACGTCTTAACGCTTTAAGGAGTTGAGCTTTTTCCTCCGATTCCAAATCATCACTACTTTTACCACTAAGGAAATTTACAGCTTTTCTGGGATTGTCATACTCAATTGCTATCTGCACTTCTCCCAACTCTGCAGCAAGTTCTGGCTCAGAACTTTTTTTCTCAGCAATTGTGCCGCCTTTGAGCTTAATTTGCTCTTCAATTTCTAGAATCCGCTCTTCTAGCGTTGAAATTTGTGTTTTTGGCTTTGTTGCTAGTTCTGTTGGTAATTGCTCATTGATAGCACCAACTTGTTGTTCCTTTGACATATTTTATCCTCTTTTGAAATTAAATTTTTTTTACCTACCGCCATTTCTATCTTTTGGCGGCAACTTTGCAGGACCTTTTTCTGTTTCGGGTTCAACCAGTTCCGAATCAACTAATGAACCACCTTCACCTCTTTCCTTACCCTTAGACTTTTCCTTCTCAGCAGCACGCTCCTTATCTTGAGCAACAGCCTCTTGCAATTTTTCCAACTCATCAGCACCCATCTCGAAAGGATTTTTTCCTTTGAAGCCAGTTGGCATTCTAATTTCCAGCATATACGAGCCACCTCCCTTATCTGTAAGTTGACAAGGAATGCCCAACTTTTCGCAAGTTTCTTGCATTTTTTCGACAAGTTGCTTCGCCTCTTCTGCAGAAGCACAGCCAATTGTTTGCCCGCCTCCCTCATTTTCTTTAATTCTATCTGGATCAATTTTACCAAAAACATCTTTCATCTCAGCTTCAACATCTTCTGAGATAACTCTTTTTTCTAAAGATTTAATTAGCGCATCTGGGTCGGCAAAAAAACTCGGAAATTTTTTAACATGCTCTAATCGCAAACGAGCCGCGCTGCCTTGTTCTGATGGCTCAGAAAATTGCTCCTTCATTTTGTCAGCATCAATTTCCTCGCCAGCTTCTAAAAGCTTAAGCATGTTCTTAATTGCAAAAGGCCCGCAATCATTTGCGTTATTTTGCTGCTTGGTTTGCAGGTCAAAAATCTCAACATTTTCTCCCAGCATTTGGCGCAACTCATCCGGCATTTCATTACCCATCGAGTCATTGTAAAAGAATCGTGGCTTAGCGTCTGCACCAACTCCCGAAACCATCACGCCACCAGTCCAATGATTGCCGTTAGAATTAACTGTCATTGCAGTTGATGCTCCGGTTTTTGCTGCTGCGATTGCTTCTTTGATACTGGTTTTTGAAACCTCATCTTCTAGTGCCAAAGCTGCTTCTCTATCACCTTCTGACAATTCATCATATTGCGGATTATTGATGACGATTGGGCTGGCAACCTGCGCAGGTGCCTTAACTTCACTTTTTAAAATATCCAACATCAAATCGTCTTGATACCAAGCTTTTGCAGGATTTTCTTTTCTATTTGCCGATCCTGAATGCAGTTCTAGCAACTCATTAGTTTTACTTACAATTCTGTCTTGCGTTTCCTGAACTGGATCTCTCTTTCCAGAAGAAAAGCTCACTGAGTGGTTCAACGCCCTTCCCAATAGATCTCCTACTATAGAAGCTCCTATCATAATATCTTCTGCTGACATTTTTTGTAAAAAATAAAGTTAAGATTTATTCGCCAAAGGGTGATGTTTAAACACCAACTCCTTCAATTTCGAATCTAAAATGTGCGTGTAAATTTCGGTGGTAGAAATGTTGGAATGACCCAGCAATTCCTGCAATATCCGCAAATCCACACCACTATTTAACAAATGTGAAGCAAAAGAGTGACGAATGACGTGCGGGTGAACCTTTGCCGGATCAATTCCAACTTTTGCCGCTAATTCTTTCAACATTTGATGCAGCCTGTGGCGCGTGATATGTTCGTCGCGTGTGACGTAATCACGATTACGAATTTCGCCAACTTTTTTACTGGCGCGAGCAATGCCAACAAAAAGCCATTTCGACTTTTCTTGGCCTAATTTTTTGCGCAGCGCCAAATATTCAATCAACATTCTAATCGCTGATTTATTGAGCGGAGCCACGCGCTCTTTGTTGCCTTTGCCGTTAATAATCAAATAATTGCGCAAAGTTTTTTCGCCATTTTCATCAAAAGCTTCTTGAATTGCGGTGATTGGAATTGAAACCAATTCGCTAACCCGAAGCCCCGCGGCGTAAAGAATTTCCATCATGCAAGAAAGCCTCACACCAAATTCTGATTTATCAGAATTGATGAAATCGAGCATCTTAAAAACTTCTTCTTCGCTTAAAAATTTTGGCAATTTGGTGTCAGCTTTCGGCCTTTGCAAATAAAGCGCCGGACTGTTTTTGATGAGATTTTCACTTTCAAGAAAGCGGTAGAAATTTTTTAAAGAGGCGATTTTTCGCGACACCGATGCTGCCCGCAAATTTTGCTGATGCAGCTCGTAAAGATAATCGGTGATATTTTGCGCCGTGACATCTTCGAAGGCGATTTTTTTGGGCTCTAAATAGCGCACAAAAAGTTCAAGATCTTTGCCGTAAGCTAAAGTGGTGTTAATCGAAAGCCCATCCTCGGCTTTTAGTTTTTCTAGGAAGTTGGAGATTTGCTGATTGTAGGAATTCATTATCTTTGGTTAGTTTCTGGATCTTCTTCATGCTGCAAAACCACTTCAGAATGAGGGCCCCTAGCTGTTCTACCGTATTTTTCTTCATATCTTTCTGGATATCGTGAGGCAAATTCGCGAGCAAAATCACTGTTTTTGGCTCTCATTTCGACTTCGATTTCCTTACGCAACTCAGCTAATCTTTCTGAATCCATATCAAAAACATCATTACCTTTGCAAGCCTTGGGAAGATGAGAATAATAGACATGACCACCACCTCTTGTTTTAGTTTTTTCTGTAAATTGTGGCACATCTAAATCTCGATAGGCCTCTTCCATCTCGTCAGAAAATTTTTCTAACTCTTCCAAACTATTAAAACGGATAGTACTACCATCTCCGCCATCATAACCATTTTCATTATCATCATCTTCGTCATCATCTGGCTCATTTTCTTTGGCATTTTTAATCAACAACTTTGCCCGTTCTTGAATCAGAGATTCTCTATTTGCGGTAGCTTCACCAATTTCTGTGTCCAAAGCTTTAGGATCTTCTTCGCCTTTCTCAGAAAAACTCACTCCTTCTTTTGCTAATTTCATCTTCACATCATTGAGCTCAGCTAATACCTTTTCAGATTCGTGAATCTTTGCCTCAAGCGCGTTTTTTATCGCAAATATCGAATCACCATGGGCCTTTTGCTCTTGTGATAAATCTTCCCGCTCCTTCTCTTTTCTTTCTTCTTCTTTTTCTGCTTTTGATTTCGGCATGGTTTTTAAAATTATTTATCTTTGGCAAAATCCTCTTCTTCCGGCAAACAAATATTCACCCGATTTTTTATATCAACTTTCACCACCACTTCACTTTGGGGAATTTTTACATCATCGTGAAAAATCAAAACAAACAGCCAGAGCATGCCTAAAATACTGCTCCAGAAAGCGATGATCTTGATGAATTTGGTGACTTTATTTTCTAGTGGGTGGTAAATCATTTTGGTAAAAAATCCTTTCTTAAAAAACAAAAATGCCGCGCAGAAACTTATTTATTTTCAGCCTAATTTTACTTTTTTGCTTAGCAAAAAATTCTTACGCCCAAAATGGGCCGTCTTTAATTCGCGATGCTGAAACTGAAAAATTTTTACACGAACTAGCCGACCCAATTTTTCGCGCCGCCAATTTAAACCCCCAAGATATCTCAATTTACATTGTCGGCGATGACAGCCTAAACGCCTTTGTGTCTGGTGGCCAAAATGTTTTTATCAACACGGGATTAATCCAAAAATATAAAACGCCCGACACTTTAATTGGCGTAATCGCCCACGAAACTGGCCACATCACCTCAGGCCATTTAGCGCGCTCCGGCGAGGCCGGAGAACAAGCCCAAGGCGCCATGCTTTTAAGCTATTTACTTGGGATCGGCGCCGTTATTGCCGGATCGCCCGATGCTGGAATGGCGTTAATTGCGGGCGGCTCCAGCACTGCTGAGCGACTCTACGCTAAATTCACCCGCACTCAAGAAGAAGCAGCTGACAATCACGCTGTGGAATATCTGGACAAAATGTCTTATCCGGCGGATGGCTTGGTTGATTTGTTAGAATTTTTCGAAACTGAAATGATCGGCTACAAAGGCCAAATTGACGAATATTTAATGTCGCATCCGGTGAGTCGCAAACGGATCGACTTAATCAAAGCGCGCACGAGAAGCAAAAAATTCTCTGACAAAAAAATAAATCAAAAATTGCAGCGCCGCATGGACATGGTGCTAGCAAAGCTCGAGGCCTTTATCGGCAATCCCGATGTCATCCTTGCCAAATATCAAAATCAAAATGACGAGCTGTCAAATTACAAAAAATCAATCGCCCTTTTTCACAAAGGAAAAATTGCTGAGTCCATGGCGCTGCTCGATCCAATCATTGCTGTTCCTAATCGCGAAACTTCTGAGAAAGGGTTTTTATTTGAGATGAAAGGCCAAATTTTATTTGAAAGCGGTGATATTGAAAACTCGGTTTTGGCTTACTCGCATGCGATTAAATTGCTCTCGGCGAAAGATGCGGCGCAGGCGAAAATTTCTTTTGCCTCGGGAATTTTGGCGCTGAAAAAAGATGACAAAGATTTAATCGGTTTGGCAATTAAGCGTTTGGAAGAGGCGAAAATTTTTGAAGCAGAAAGTCCGTTTTTATTCAAACAATTGGCGGGCGCTTATTCTAAAAATGGTGATGAAGGCAGATCGTTGCTGGCTTTAGCTGAGTTTAATTTGCTCATCGATAAAAAAGAGAAGTGCCTAAAATATGCTAAAGAGGCGAAGGAGAAGTTGGATAAATCATCTAAATTAGAATTGCTGCGAGCTGATGATTTGATTGAGTTGGGGAAGGAAGATAAGAAGGAAAAGAAAGAATAATTTTTGGTGATTAAGAAATTACAAGTAACCCCTCACAACAGGTTGTTGTGAGGAGAAAATTAAAGAGATTGTCCTTTTCTAGCGACAGCCTCTAATGGATGTAGTGCCATTTTTACAAAACTTACAAATGTCCTGTTGCTTGGGGCACTACTTGGAGTATCATCCTCCTCCATACCCATCATTTCTAGCAAACCTTTGTAGCGATCATCGCCCTCATTTAATTCGCTCGCAGAGATTATTTCTTCTTGTTGTGAGTTGTTTTTTTGAGACATGTTTAAAACAAATTAATTATCATTTTGATACAATTTGATTTATAGAAATTTATTTCTCAAATAATTCTTAGCTCTCTTTTAGAAATTAGCTTCCCATCAAACTCTGAATCCTTCTCGAAAAATCTTTCGCGTCACTAATCGGCTCGTCTTCAATCACACAGGCCAAGTCAAATAAAGTAAAAATCTTGTCCCGAGCATCCACAGCTTTTGCCGCATCACTGTAGTTTTCGTTCAAGGTTTTAACAATTTGGTTATTAGGATTTATTTCAAAGATTTTCGCAGTTCCCGCCTGAATTTGTTTTTGCTCCAGCAAAAATCTCTCAAGACGAATATCCATTGAACCCGCGTCAACCGCTAAACAAACCGGACTTCCGGTAAGTTTTTTAGAAATGCGCACATCCTTAATTTTATCGCCCAAAGTTTCTTTGATGAATTTTAGCAAACCTTCAAATTGGCTCGCCGTAACATCTTTTATTTCGGGTTCTTCCACATCATTTGCCGCTTTTTCTAAATCACTTTTTTCGATTTTTTCCAAATCAATATCGTGGCGATTGATCGACTGAAACTCTTTCTCTTTGTAAGGCAAAGCCACGGTCACCCAAAATTCGTCAACCGAGTCGGTCAAAAACAAAACCTCGATATCTTTCTGAAAAAACATCTCAAGTTGCGGCGATGATTTTATTTTTTCTACCGTCTCACCCGTTAAGAAATAAATCTTGTCTTGGCCTGGTTTGGCGCGATCTAAATATTCCGCAATCGTGATTAATTTGCCGTCAGATTTTGACGTAGCAAAGCGACAAATTTCCAAGATTTTCTCACGAAAATCTGACGATTCGCAAAGCCCTTCTTTCAAAACCGCGCCAAAATTATTCCAAAACTTTAGATATTCCTCTTCGCTTTCGAGCGCCTTCTTCTTTAGCTCGGAAAGCACTTTAGTGACAATTGATTTTCTGATTTTATCGAGCACCAAACTGTGCTGCAAATTTTCACGGCTGATATTTAGCGCTAAATCGTCAGAGTCGATGAGGCCACGCAGAAAGCGCATGCAGGCCGGAACTAAATTTAATTCTTCCGAAATAAAAACTTTTTTTACGTAGAGTTTCACCGCCGTTTTGCGATCAGGATGAAAGAGGTCAAATGGCTTGGTTGAAGGCACGAAGAGCAAGTTGGTGTAATTCACCATTCCTTCAATTTTGCTGTGAATGGTTAAAAACGGATCACCGGGAAGATGCGAAATATGTTTGAAAAAATTCTGATATTGTTCAGGCGTGATTTCTTCTTTTGGCTTGGTCCACAAAGCTGACGCGGAATTTAAAACTTCAATTTTAGCGCCCGCATCAAAGTTTTCTGGCACAAAATCAATTTTGAAATTGATGTGATCCGAGTAGGTTTGCACCACGTGCTTGATGTGAAAACGATCAAGAAAATCCGAAGCATCTGCTTTTAGGTGCAAAATAATTTTAGTGCCGCGTGGCGTTTTTTCTTCGCTTTCTGAAACTTCAAAATTGGCACTGCCATCTGAAATCCATGAGTAAGATTTTTCTTCGTCAAACTTGCGCGACACTACTTGCACCTTGTCTGCAATCATAAAGCTCGAATAAAATCCAACGCCAAATTGGCCAATTAATTGCACATCTTTTTGCTTATCTCCGGTCAAAGATTTGACGAAATTTTCAGTGCCGGAGCGCGCGATTGTGCCAAGATTTTGAATTAAATCTTCGCGATTCATGCCGATGCCGTTATCGGTTAGAATCAATAATTTCTTGGCCTTGTCGGTTGTGATAGAAATTTTTAGCTCATCATTTTCAGATAAAATTTCAGAATTTTGTGAAGCTAAATATCGCAATTTATCACAAGCATCTGCCGCGTTTGAAATAAGTTCACGAAGCGCTACATCCTTGTTAGTGTAGAGCGAATTAATCATCAGGTTTAAAACCTTACCGACTTCAACGTCGAAATTAAACTGTTGTGAGTTTGTCATTTTTTTGGAATTAGTTGTTTGTTGAGAATGCGACTCTAAGTAGTGTGCCTTGATGCAATTTCAAATTTTTTGTGAAGAAAAGTTTAAATTTAAAAAACTAATACGACTTCATTGATGAAAAATATTCGTAATTTACTCCTCACCATTCTTTGTCTTACCTTCGCTTCCAACTCTTTTGCTAAAAGCCTCGACACCCGTGTTATCAGCTTAGAACCTAAAGAAATTTACGGCGGCTCTAAAGAAAATGTGCAAGTTCGCATCGGCAATGGCGGCGCTGGCCCTACCGGAATTTTACGCGCTTTGGCGGAAGATTATTTGCAATCACTGCACAAAAATTACTCAATCTCTTGGTATCAAGATATCAGCATTAACACTCTAGCACAGCTAAAAAAAGGCACGATTGACATTGCGCTAATTTACGAAAAATCACAAGGCGACAAAGCCCAAGAAGAAGGCTGGGCCACTAATGAAACCCCAATTTTTAACGACCATTTTCTGATTATCGGCCCCAAAAATAACGAGGCAAAACTAGTCAAATCTGATTCTCCGTCGACCGCTTTTTCTAAAATCGCCCGCTTGGGTGACAAAAATTCAGTACGCACTTTTTTGTCACGCAACGATAATTCTGGCACCAACGTTAAAGAGAGATCAATCTGGAACAGCTTGAATTTACAGCCTTGGGAAGATCATTCAACTTGGTATTTCAAACATTCGGTTTTTCCTCGCGATGCGCTTTTATATTCTGACCAACATTCACTTTACAGCGTAACCGACTGGGGCACTTGGCTTTCGAACAAATCTGATTTGAAGGATTTAAAAATTTACGTTCGCGGTGGCGAGATTCTTTTAAATCCTTGTTTTGCTTTGGTTGGAAAAAATCCCAGCTTAGAAACTTTGATCTTTTTGGATTATTTAAAATCTGAACGCGCTCAAAAATTAATTGCTGAGTTTGGTAAAAGTTCTTACGGCGGATCCGCCCTTTTCACACGCGCCTCTAAAGCTGATTTCTAAAGAATAATTTATTAACAATTAACACCACTACTTACCCATGCCATCATTAAAAAACATTTTTACCGCCAAAGGCTATGAAGTCGGCTCTAATTATAACAGAGAAGTCGGACATGGTGACGCAATAAGCGCGATACAGTATCGAGTGGTTGCCGATGGGGTGCCTACTTATCTAGTGGTTGCAGGTGAGTATTTTAAAGAAATTCATACTGAAGCTCTAGGATCCGTTGTTCACAGAATTGAAGACGACATGTACACTGAATTAGAGGTTTTAAGTCAGGAGCAAGTAGAAGCTTTGCAAGATAGAATTTCAGGATTGGTCAATCAAGATACTTACGAACTGGGTCTTGCTGGTGAAGATCCAGAAAATATTGATGATCGTTTAATTATTTATCTGACCAGCTGGCGCGATTTACATCATCCAGATATTGCTCAAGATGGAGAGACTTCTGAAGAGATGTTAGAAAGAGCAGATAGTATCAATGATGCCGTTTCCGATCAGTTCAAAGATATTAAAGATCTTGAAACCCGACAAATAATTCGCCTTACCGCCGAATTAGCATCGGATATTATCTCGCGTGCCGATGACAGACTTCCTCCAACTTACGAACAGATAGAAAATGTTTTTGAATGGATGATGGAAAAAAATAGTAGGCATCAAATCACCACTATGGATAAAGTGATCAATAGGTATAATCAAATTCAAAACCTTCGCGAAGACTATCAGCTTCAAGCTGCAGATCTGGGACTTTCAATTGAGCAAGCTGAAATAATCACACCCGATCAATCTGAATATATAGTAAGAATTCATAACCATGCCTACGAATCACAAGGCGTAGAAATTCTCCCGGAAATATTGCAGGCTAAATTTGAAGAAGTCAGAGACCTAAGAGAAAAGCATCAGATAGTGTCCTTTCACCTTGGACTTACCCCTGAACAGGCTAGAGATGTTTCCCCATCTCAAAGCGCTTATCTGAGATTAGTTTCTCAAAATGCCGCTGGAGAAACTGTAGAAGCAAAGAGAGATTTAGTCCGAGCACAATATGCGCAAATCCACCCTTTAAAAGAACTTCACCAAATTCATGCTTTTGCTATTGGCTTAAACGCAGAACAAGCGCAAACAATTTCTCCGGATCAAACTCGGTATCTTAGACAAACTCATAACCCAGAAACTGGCGCTCAAGGAGTTCAGGAAAATTATGCTCGAATCAGAAACCTACCTCAAATGCATCAAATAAATGGTTTGAACTTAGGTCTGTCAGAAGAGCAAGCACTCCGAATTGATCCTTATGAAAGCAACTATCTTTCCCAAACTGTCAGATCAAGTCATACATCATTCTCTCCCGAAAAAGTTCAACAAATCTTTCAACAAATAGAGTCTTTGCAGCCATATCAAAAAACTGCTTTGCGCTACGGCTTAGCTCCACTCGATGCAGCCAACTTGTCTGAAGAAAATTTTAAAGAAATTAACGATATCAGTAACAGATACATAACTCTTCCTAGACGGGGAGAGAACAATGAATTAATTACACAAAGAAAATTTATCGGGGCCTATTCGATATTCCGACGAGAACAAGAAGCGGCCCAAGCACAAGCCAAACTTGATGCTGAAGCAAACCTACAAGCCTCACCACACACAAACTCAGTCGATAATCCACCGCCGCCTCCATCAACAACAGCAAACAACGCTCAACGGTTTGATAAAAGAGGTCGGGAGACTGATGGTGATGAAACTGGGTCAAACAAAAAACCCGACAGATCTCATTAAAAATTCTGACTTTGGTGCAGCAGCTCAAATTTCTTCTGCACCAAATCACAAGAATTTTTGACAAACAAAGATCCGTCGCGTTACTTTCAATCAAATCTTTGGCCAAATTTTTAATTAGAGAGAAACATTATGAGAGCATTCTTCGACTGGTTACTTGGAAATGGTGCCTCAGAAAACCAAGCTGCAACTGATAGACTTTAGCCGGAAACAGCGATGTCGATGACTTAGCAAACCAAGCTGAAATTGATGTGGAAGAGATTGCGTTGGAAGGTGTCACTTCATCCCAGACGCCAACTATGGAACCAACTGGGACACCAACATCTGAGATGCCAAATAACTTTCCAATTCCAATCGAGAATAACGCTAACTTTCTAATTTCAATCGGGATGAAATATGAAGACATCCAGTCTGTAAGAGATGTTTTTATATATGAGAAGGAAATCCATCCCCACTTGTTTACTGGCAGCGAATATCAGAACGGTGTCATAAGATATAAAATTCTTGATGAAGGTCGTCCGTCTCTTTTGCAGATGGGAGAGAAATATTTTTATGATTTTGGTAAAGATAAAATTATTCCTACCGAAGATTTGTTACTCGATGAGCAAGACGGACAACTTACACCTGAAGCTTTATCCGAACTTTTAAATGATCTTAAAGAACAAGTTATTGGCGAAAATCCCAACCCATCAATTAGCCGATCAAACAGTGCTGACCAGCTTATTGATCCAGAGCAAAATAACGAAGGACCAATCCGCTAATTAGATATTAGCAAAATTTCTTTTTGATTACTTCGTCAATTTTTTTGGCGTCGAAATTTTTTCCTAAAATTTCCGCCATTGAAGTCACGCCAAATTCCTTAATGCCACAAGGAACAATGTTGTTAAAGCCCGCCAAATCTGGGTTTACATTGATTGCAATGCCGTGGTAACTCACCCATTTTCTGATTTTAATGCCGAGAGCGGCGATCTTTTTTTCACTACCTTTTTCATCTGTCACCCAAATGCCCACACGTCCTTTTTTGATTTCGCCTTTAATGCCAAATTCCACCAAAATCGCGATTACCCAATTTTCTAAAAACTCAACAAAGCGCGCCACATCTGGTTTTTCGGGTGCGAAAAATTTTTTTAAATCCAGCATCACGTAAATAATTTTCATCCCCGGACAATGGTAAGTGTATTTACCGCCGCGATTAGTTTGAAAAATTGGAATGTCAGTTTTTACCAGCAGATCAGAATCTTTGGCACTAACTCCAGCCGTGTAAACTGGGTGATGCTCCAACATCCAAATCGTTTGTGGCTGCGCTTCTACAACAATTTCTTCAACACGATTTTTCATAAATTCCAGCGCTTCTTCAAAATGTACCGGCTCTTCACTGACGCGCCACTCGATGTTGTAATTGCTCTTTTTTTGCATGGTTCGTAAAAGGTTATAATTCAAAAACTGCCAGCTTTCTAAAGCAACTGCCGAAAGAAAAAGAAGTTTCTCTAATCATTACATCGGTCAAAGAAGACGCCATTAAGCTTTTTGAATTATTTAAAATCTGAACGCGCTCAAAAATTAATTTCTCGTTTCGATAAAACACAACACGAAGGCTTAACCCTTTTTACACCTGCCTCCAGAGCAAATTTCTAATTTTAGAAAAACTGGGCCTAATCAACTAAAAGGGAATTCAAATGAGAGAAATTTTTGCAAATAAAGAAGGTTGCCGAATAGGCACAGTTTACGAAAAAAATGGTTTAAAATATTGCGTAGTCTCGTCTAAGAGACCAACCTATTTTTCGCTTACTCAAAATGGAGTGACGCAATCTTACTACGAAAACGAGAACAATATTTACCAAGCTGACGAAGATTTTCTGAGTTATTCAGACACCCCTTTAAGCGAATCAGAACATCTCGAACTTACAAAAAAAGTTAAGAATATTGTTTACGACAAGGCTTACGCAATTGGGCTGTCAGGAGAAAATGCCTCAACCGCTTCAGATGCATTAATTGAAACATTGGAGCTGCACCTAGCTGCAAATCCTGGCCAAAATGCTAATGAGGCTCTTACCACAATTCGTGCTGCATCTCAAACTCAAACTCAAAATCTACTTCCTCACCAAAGAGAGGCCTTTGAAACTTTTGAACTTTCACTTGAGCAAGCTTCGGTAATTTCCTTAGCGCAGTTGGATCACCTAACTAACTTATTTGAAGACGAAACTGACGAAGATTTGAACGATTCTAATCCCGCCGAAGAATTTGAGAGAATTAGAAATTTAAGAGAGTTTTACCAACTCAACGTTTTCTTGTGCGGCCTTTCTTCCGAACAAGCTGAAACGATCTCTGAAGAAATGAGCAATTATCTTTGTCAGTTTTCTGAAAATGCAGAAATTGCGCCAAAACTGGTCCAAGACGAATTTCAGCGACTTCAAGCACTAAGTCCAAATGACTTAGCCGAAATTCTTGCACAAGATTTTGAGCAGGAAGACGACGTATCCGTAATTTCTCCAACTGCGCTTGATCAATCATTTCTGCTTTCTTCAGAAGACGAACTCTCTGACGCGCAAGAAGAGTTTGATTCACCAACCCCTCCCGCTTCACAATCGCCTAATTTAGAAACTTTCAGCCCTCATCTTCCGCCACCAATCACCGAACCCTCTTCATCGTCTAGAATAAATACCGCTAAACGAGATCGAGAAGAAACTGAATCTGGAAATAGTTCTAAGAACCCGTCCTAAGACGATACTGCTGACTTCCAGTGGATTCTGAAAGATTGGCCAAGCCAGTCGTTAATCCAGCACTTGGAATGGCACGCATGATTGACTGATACTTACCTGGCTGACCAAAAGCCTGCTCAAGAGTTACTGGGTTTCCAGTCTTAGGATCAATAATCGGCTCACCAGACCTATTCAATGCAGGCTGATTAAAAATCTGGCTTGACTGTTTCATTCGGAATGCAAAGCCTGCTGATTTGCTCTGGTCTTCAGTAGGTTTAGCGCCAACACCTTCAAATGGTGTTCC
>CAIUFU010000014.1 GCA_903898475.1 uncultured Alphaproteobacteria bacterium
AAGATAATTCAATAGCAACAACTAATTCAGAGAAAAAGGAAAATGTAATTGGCTTAATCAAATACAGTCTAGTGGGTATTGTTTTCGGTATTGTTTTTGGGGAATGCAGGAACTTTTTAGTGGTTTAAATGGCGTGGTAAAAAGTGAGGTTGGTTACAGCGGTGGCAATCTGGCAAATCCAACTTACGAGCTGATTTCAACTGGTGCAACTGGGCACGCCGAATCGGTTGAAGTAACCTTTGATCCGCAAAAAATTTCTTACGAAAAATTGCTCAAATTCTATTTCACAATTCACAATCCAACAACTTTGGATCGCCAAGAAAACGACATTGGCAGCCAATATCGCTCAGAAATTTTCTATTTTAACGACGAGCAAAAAAATATTGCCTTCAATGTAATCGCTGCGGGAAATCAATCAGGAGTGTTTAAGAAGCCAATAGTGACAAGAGTTTCAAAGGCTTCGGTTTTTTATCCGGCAGAAGAATATCACCAAAATTATCTGAAGAAAAATCCCTTTGGTTACACTTGTCATCACGCAAGAGCGGAGTGGAAATTTTAATTAGCGGCAATTTTTTTTGCTAAGCTCATCGCAGCAGACCAAACATCTTCAAGCTTAGAATTGCTAACCCAGTCGCTAGTTGCGGCAAGACCCAAATCTGCATCAAAAAATGGTGCAGATTTTTTTTCATCTAAAACCACCGAGTAGCGCCAACGGTGAGTTGCAATGTAGCTAGCGGAGCTGCAATCAATTTTAGTTAGCAATTCAAACTCATTAATCAGCTTTTTTTGCACTTCCAAAATATCATCTTCCAAATGATCTGCCGCCCAAGTGTTGCTTGAATGCACCACAAAACAGCTCACGTCTTTGTTGCGATTCGGTTTGCTGGAATTTACAGCAATTGACTTGATTGGATTATTTTCAACTTCCGCAAAAATCCATTTTGTCAGCAGGTTTGGTTGGTTAAATCCAAGCATCAAAGCAAAGCAGGGCAGAGCCTTTTCTGATTTAATTTCTTTGCCAAAAAGCTTTTGAGTTTGCGCTAAAGGAGCAGTTGAAATGACCAAATCAAAAACTCCAAGTGCGTTAGAATTTTTGTCAAATAAATGCCAACCATCAATTTTTTTTGCGGCAAAAGGCACAACTTCTACGCCGAATTGAATCTCAAAATTTTGCGCCAATTTTTTGCACAGCCCATTCATGTTTGGAGTTGCAACCAAATAGCTTTCAAAACGCGACTTTTCACTGGTCAAATTAACTACTTCACCTTGCCAAATGGCGCCATCACAGCTTTTTGCAAATGCTAAAAAATCAGGATTTTGCGCTGTAAAATATTGCAAACCGTGATCGAAGGAAAAATTTTCTACGTAGCGCGCCGACATTCTGCCGCCAACTCCGCGAGCTTTTTCAAAAATTTTGACATTGGCAACTTTTTGCAACTGGTCAGCCAAAACCATTCCCGAAAATCCAGCACCGATTATTGCGACTCTAAGCATTATTTAATCTCTTGAATTATTTCGTTGCGACGATTCCACGGAAAAGTCAAAGGATCATCGTAATAAAAAATTGCCGCAGGCGAGGTGGCGCTTAAGTTTTTTTGCTCGATGAAATTTTTTAACAACAGCTTTTTTTCTTCAAAAAGTTGGTCCGACCAGCTGCCTGAAAAACGTATTGCCACAAGAGTTTTTTCTTTGGTGATTTTAAATTTTATTTTTTCATCAAGTGGCTTCGGCAGGCTTTCTAGACTATATTGCTTGGGCATTGCAAATTGGATGCGCCATGTTTTTTTGCTGTCAGAAATTTGCGCAACTGGAGAAGTCATGGCAATTTTTTCAGAAATATTTTCTTGGAAAACCGGTGAAGTCATTGCCACTTTTTGCTGAGAAATATTTTTGCCAAAGATGTAGCGCGCCAAAATAATGAATCCTTTTTTTGCCGCTTCTTTTCTGCCTCCTTCAACCTCAACTTCAGCAACTAAAATTGCCGGATATTTACGAATTTCGATATTTTCAGCTTGCTCAACTACCTGGTAAGAAGAAGTTTCGTAACCTCTGTAAAAGCCTAATTTATCTGAAGGCGCGCAAGAAAAAAACAGAAACGATGTTGTAAGAAAAATTAGTGATTGTCGCATATTTAAAAAGTTAACGTTACCCCGAAAGTTGTCCAATCTTGGAGATTACCGTTGATGTTGTGTCCGTAGATTAAGTCGAAAATGAAGAAGTCCGAAGCAAAATAGCGCAAACCAAATTGTGTGGCAGGGCGAGTTGGACCGTTTTTGCTAGCGCCATTAGATTGAAATAATTCAGGAATGAAAGACAAGGTTTTTGTCAAACGCATTATAAAAATGCACATCGGCTGATTCACTAACATTTACTGTTGTAGAGCTGTAGGCGTAAGAGCCGTAATTTTTTTGATCGGTGGTTGAATAGTTGGTGCCTATTGTTGTTGAGCTCAAAACATTTTCACTTTTATGCCAAAGATATTTCACCTGTGGCCAAACTGTGTTAACGGTTTTGGAGTCTTCGCTGTAACTTTCTTGCATGGCAAATTCGGCGTTAGGCAAAAGTTGGTAACCGGGATTTGTCACTAAAATAGTTTCTCCGGTGTTGCTTTGGCTGTACCAATTTTCAACTTGCAATTTGTTAGCTTCATTAATTCCACCATCATCCACCAAGTAAGCACCCGCCGCGAAGACGAGAGATGGCATTAAAGACCAAAGGAAAATGAAGATTGGCAGTTGCGATTTTTTCAATTTTTTGACTTAAAAAGATCAGTCTCAAAATCAGTCAATTTTAAGCAGATCAGCATTTTAGAAGGGATGAAATTTCTGAATTAAAAACGGCAATTCTAGA
>CAIUFU010000015.1 GCA_903898475.1 uncultured Alphaproteobacteria bacterium
CCAACCTTTAGCACGTAAGGCGGCATCAGATTATTTTGCTTGATCAAATCGCGCAAAGGCACTTGGGTTTTTTTTGAAATGCTGAAAATTGTGTCGCCCGCGACAACTTCAATTTGGTTATTTTTGACAGATTCTTTAGGCGCATCTTTTGCCGCAGACTCACGAATATCGCGGTATTTCGCCTTGCTTGCGCTATTATTTTTATTGTAAACGCTTTTACTGCGGTTGGTAATTTGCGCTGGTTTTTGGCTACAAGAAACACTCGCAAAAATCAGAACCAAACTGAGAAAAACTTTTAGAAAAAATCTCATTTGTAAGAAAGATGTTGTTGATTTGGTTGGTCGCGATCAATCTATTTACCAGTTTTCAAATTAGCAATTTAACAACCTCTTCATGCAAATTTTATCAGCAATTGATCCGCAAACTCAGTTGATTTTGGTGGTGTTTTTTTCTTTGATTTTCGGCAGTTTCACCAGTCTTTTAAGTTATCGCTTAGCACATAAAGAACCCTTTGTTTTTACGCGTTCAAAATGCACCAGCTGTGGCGTTGCGCTCACCCCCTTAAATTTAATTCCGATTTTTTCTTGGCTATTTCAAAGAGGAAAATGCGGCAAATGTCACGCTAAAATTTCAGCGCGTTATCCGCTAATTGAGCTGAGTTTTCTGCTGAGCTTTTTGACGATTTATTTTGTTTTGGATCAGCAAATTAATCTCAAAACCATTATCTATTTTTTGATCGCAAGCACCCTGATTTTGATGTGCGTTATTGATCTTGAGCAATATTTCATTCCCGATTCTTCTCAATATTTCCTGACGGTTTTAGCCGCGATTTTAATAGTTTCGCAAGGCGGCACTCCGGCAATTCTTGCTCACGTAAAATCAGCTTTTCTTTACGCCGGATTTGGCGTGGCGCTTTGGGCATTTTTTTATTTCACAACAACGCTCGAAGCGATTGGCATTGATGATTTAAAGTTTTTCTTTGTCAGCGGATTCTTACTTGGCACCCAAAACTTCTTAGCCTTCATGATGCTGAGCGGCTTACTCGGATTAGTTTTTGGATCGCTGTGGCAGAAAATTATGAAAGATGAAACCTTCCCTTTCGCTCCAGCAATTTGCATGTCGAGCTTTCTCTGCTTGCTCTTTGACACCAAACTCGATCCGGTGGTTTTGATGGGAAATTGGATTTTTTAGGCAAAAGATTTTTCTAATTTATTTCTGATTCCCAATTTTTCTTTTTGGTCTTCGAAAATAAATTTTTCTAAAAAATAGCCGGTTAAACGCAAGCCGTCGCGCAGATCATTTTCGCTCACCTCATCTTTTGCATCGGTTAAGAAATTCGGCAATTTCAGCAATTTATTTTTGTAAGGAAGTCCTGCCTCCAAGCACACGGCTCTAGCGGATTTTGGCGAGACAAAAGCCAGATCGATTTCTGAATCAGTCACCACACAAGAAGATAAATCAATGCCGTAACCTAGAGTTTGTAGAATCTTTAATTCCAACTTTACGTAATCTGTAAGAAAGTTTTTCGCCTCATCTTCATCAACAACTTTTTGTAAAAAAATTAGCAGTTTCTCAAAAAGTAATTGGTGATTTTCGCGCTCTAAAAAACTGTGATCGATGATTGAAAATAGAGAGTTGACGCAGCTTAGCTTAAAGCGGTCAAACATGATTTTTGAGCAGTAAGATTTGACTAAATCGACAGTGGCAAATTGCCCCAAACTTTCTTCGATGCGGGCGCGAAATTCGAAAGAAATTAAATTGCCAATTTGAAAAATTGCCTTGTCTTTGCTTGATTTTACTGAATTGACGAAGCCCCGATAAACGCCGTGCTCAGCTGAAAAAACCTTCACAATCAGCGAATTTTCACCGTATTTTTTTTGACTGATGATGATGCCTTGGTCGCTAAATTTCATTTTTTAGAAAATTTAAAGCTGTCTGCGAATCGCTAAACACCTGCTTTAACGGCAATTGATGGCGGAACCAAGTTAATTGTCTTTTGGCGTAATTTCGGGTTTTCTGCGTGGCGATTTCAATCATTTTTTCTTGGTTGATGCGCTGCTCTAAAAAATCGCGAATTTCATAAAATCCTAAAGTTTTGGTAATTTGGCAATCATCCTCAATGCCAGATACCACAAGGTTTTTTACCTCTTCAATCGCACCAC
>CAIUFU010000016.1 GCA_903898475.1 uncultured Alphaproteobacteria bacterium
AAGAATCTTGGCGACGCAAAGGAAAAGCTTGATCTAGGCATTAAACTTCTCTTCTCAAATAACATCAATGTTGAGCTTCTTCTTGAAAAATTAGTGACCATCAAAACTTTAAAAATCGAACATAATTACCAAGAAAATGACTTACAGTTCATCAGAATTTCTGGTACAATTTCATCTTCTGAAATTAAGTTGTGTGGAGACATGTTGCTGGAGCAAAGTTTTGAAGAAATTAATCTACAAGATCCGATCTGGAATAATGATCTCAGTGGCTTAATCCAACTTTTCTTAGCTTTTTATATCATTCAAACCGAGATCATTGATGAAAGAAAAAATAGCTAATCTGGTAAAGTTATCTCGTGAAGTTGGCGCTCATCTCGATTACGTTCAAGGCGGTGGCGGAAATATTTCAGTAAAAATTTCTAACGATTTAATGGCAATCAAAGCCTCTGGCTACGAACTTAAAAATGTCAGCGAACAATCTGGATTTGCCTTTGTAAACCATTTAGAAATCAATCAAAAAATTTCCGAATTTCGTCAGAATGAAAATGGCAGTGATGAGAAATTTTCCGCAGCAGTAAAATCATCCGGCACAGAAATTGCACCTTATCCACAACTGCGCCCTTCAATGGAAACCGGCTTTCACTCTCTTCTACCTTTTCAATATGTCATTCACAGCCACGCAGTTTATGCAGCGATTTTAGCTTGCTGCCTTGAAGGCAAAAAAATTGCTCAAGAAATTTTCTCTGATTTTTTATGGATCGATTACCACAATCCGGGTTGGCAATTAACCGAAGCAATTTTTGAGAACTTAAAAAATTCAAAAAAACCAAAAATTATTTTTTTACAAAATCATGGCTTGATCGTTGCAGGAGATGATGCAGATGAACTACTTGAATTTCACAAACAAGTGAATCAGAAAATCCAAGATCATTTGAATGTCTCACCTTTCAAACTAACCGACGTTAAAATTTTTGATCTGGAATTGATGAAAAAAAACGTACTTTTTCCCGACCAAATTGTTTTTGGTCTTTCAGAAGAATTTGCAAAAAGTCAGGTAGCACAGCATATTTTTGCAGCATATTCTTATATCCGCCAAAGCATTGAAAAATCTGGCTTAACGCCAATTTTTGTTAGTCAAAAAAATATCGATTTTGTAGCAAATATGGAGAGTGAAAAATATCGCAAAGAGGTAGCAAAAAAATGAAAGTTATCATTCCAATGTCAGGCCTTGGTTCTCGCTTTATTGCCGCTGGTTACCAAGATCCTAAGCCATTAATTAAAGTACACGGCAAACCAATCATCGAATGGGTAGTTCAAATGTTTTCGCCCGAAGATGAGTTTATTTTTATTTGTCGCGACGAGCATTTAAAAAATACCAATATTGCCTCAGAGCTTACACGCATTGCTCCTAAAGGAAAAGTAATCTCGATTGAAAATCATAAAAGAGGTCCGGTTTATGCCGTCTCAAAAATTTTCGATCAGCTACAAGACAACGAACCAATTTTAATCAGCTATTGCGATTACTACATGCGTTGGAACTACGAAGGATTTAAACAAGCAGTTTTAAAACCAGAAATTGATGGTGCAGTTCCTTGCTATCACGGCTTTCATCCCAATCTATTGCCGAAAAAAAATCTTTACGCCGGATGCTTAAAAGATGAGCAAAATTTTTTACTTGAGATTCGTGAAAAATTTTCTTTTGCCGCAGACAAAACCAAAGGATTTCACTCTCCAGGCGTTTATTTTTTTAAAGATGGCGCCACGGTCAAAAAATATTTCCAAATGGCTTTAGATGAAAATCTGAGTATGAATGACGAGTTCTATGTCAGCTTAGTTTATCAGCTAATGTTACGAGATAAAAAAAAGATCTACGTTTACGACGACATTGATTTTTTCTGCCAATGGGGCACCCCAGAAGATTTAGAAGAATATCTTTTTTGGATTAATCAGGTAAAAAACTTTTCCGCATGAATATTTTAATACCCATGGCTGGAGCCGGTTCCCGCTTTGTCAAAGAAGGTTACACAAAACATAAACCAGTTATTGCCGTTACTGATCGCCGCAGTGGCAAAAAAATTCCTATGGTGGTTGCAGCAACTCTTGATTTGCCAGAAGTTGCCCAATCAAAAATTATTTATGTTGATCGAGATTTTCATAAAAAAGATGGAGTTGAAGATGAGATTAAAAACTTTTTTCCCTCAGCAAAATTTATTACGATTAATCAATTAACCCAAGGTCAGGCAAGCACCTGTTTGCTTGCTAAAGATGATATTAATAACGAGGAAGAACTGCTAATTGCCGGCTGCGACAATGGTATTGTTTTTGATGAGGACAAATTTTGTCAGGCTAAAAAATCTGCCGATGTTTTGGTATTTACTTTTCGTGGCAACGAAGCGGTTACAGAAAATCCTCAAGCCTATGGCTGGGTCGATGCAGATCAAAATGGTGCAGTCAAAGCTGTATCGGTAAAAGTTCCACTTAGCGACAACCCCATCAAAGATCACGCCATCGTTTCAGCTTTTTGGTTTAAGAAAGGCCAAGATTTTGTTAAAAATGCCGAAGCAATGATCGCGCAAAATGATCGCATCAATAATGAGTTCTATGCCGATCAAGTGGTAAAATATTGTGTACAAAGTGGCTTGTCAGTGAAGGTCTTTGAAGTCTCTAAATATCTGTGCTGGGGCACTCCTAGAGAATATGAAAATTATGAAAATAGCATCGATTATTGGCGCCGGTTTTATCAGGTGGAGTTAGCAAAAAAATTGTCGATTATTGTTCCTTGCTACAATGAATCAAAAAATATTCCGCTGATTATTGCCGCTTTCAAAAAGGCAATTGGTGAACGCAAAAACATTGAAGTGATCTTGGTCAATAATGGCTCCGCTGATGATTCTGCGGCAGTTTTTACAAGTGAACTCTGCCAAGAAAAAATTTTCAAACTAGTAAATCTCGAAAAAAATCAAGGTTACGGTTTTGGTATTTTATCCGGCCTCGACGCTGCGAGTGGAAATGTTTTGGCTTGGACTCACGCTGATATGCAAACTGATCCAAGTGATGTAATTCGTGGTTTTGATCTTTACCTACAGGAAAGTGGTGACGAAATTTTTATTAAAGGAAAACGCAAAAATCGTGCCGCTTTAGAATTTTTATTCACCTTTGGAATGCAACTATTGGCAAGCGCTGCACTAAAAACCTATTTAGATGACATCAATGCTCAGCCCAAAATTTTCTCTAGAGAATTTTATCAAAAATTTATAAAAAATAAGGCACCTTTTGATTTTTCTCTGGATCTTTTTGTGCTTTACATGGCGAAAAAAAACGCCGTAAAAATTAAAGAAATTGAAGTGAACTTTGCTAAAAGAATTCATGGTGAAGCCAAGGGTGGCGGATCTTGGAAAACCAGAATCAAGCTGATCAAGAGAACTTTTTCTTACATCTTCAAGTTAAGAAAATCGGTGATGTAGTTGGTTAGAGTTTAGAATTTTTAAAAACAAAAATTTTTGTTCCTAAAAAATTTGTGCAAGTAGTGATGCAGATGGCAAAGATGTTGGAAATTTCTGCCGGAATTCCCAACATCCCCGTTGTGATCTTTAAGAATATAATACTGATCACAAGAGATCCTAGATAGACCGCAAGGTAGCTGTGAAAAAGCGAAACTTCCTCATCATGTTTAAAGGTCCATTTTTTGTTAAAAGGATATCCAACAACCAGACCCGAAATAAATCCTGCGACATTTGCAATGAGGTAATGCAGATGAAATGCGTGCAACAATAATAAAAAAACTAAGTAATTTATAATCGTTGAGAACCCACCAATTAAAAGGAAGCGCCCGAATTGTTGTAGATTTGCGGAAGATATTGAATTCATTTTACTAACTAAAATTTTGGTTATTTAGCCGGCGGCGGCATTAAAAATAAAATATTGCCCTTGATGGTCTGAC
>CAIUFU010000017.1 GCA_903898475.1 uncultured Alphaproteobacteria bacterium
GAGAAAATGTTTTGCTTGATGGGTGGCGATGAGATTCTTCCTCGAGAATTCTGTGAGTAAAATCTCCCTTATCTTCGTGATGATGAGAATTGCTAGCTGTAACGGTTTTAGCGCCTGTAACCGATGCTAATAAATCTTGAGATGTTTTGAGATCTGAAATTTCGCCACATTTTCCTGAGCACATTAATTTAAGCACTTTGGCAGCATCTTTCTTGGCTGCATCTGCGCTTAAATCTTTTTGGTTGGCAGCAAATTGCTTGGCAAGATTTTCTGAAAATCTTTCAAATTTTTCGGTACTGTGGCTGGGATTGGTGTTTAAAAGATTGGTGTAACTCTGCAGTTGGTAGCTTTGTGAAATGGTGTCGGAGCCGGAGTTTGCCAGTTCGGTGAGATTTTGTATTATTGATCCAACTCCAGGTAAAATTCCTAAAGCTTGGGCTGAAGCGTTGGCGCCTTTGGAAGTTAAACTGTTATTTAACTTCATCGCGCCAGATACTTTTGCGGCCGCAAACATGTCGTTTAACTGGGCGCAAAAAGTATCTTGATAAGAAGTCATGATTAGTTAACTACTGTTACAGATCTTCTGTTTTTAGCTAAAACATCTTCGCTAGTTCCGAAGAATGCTGGGCGTTCTTTGCCGTAAGAAATTGTTTTAATTCTTGCCGCATCAACGCCGTTTGAAGTTAGGTAAGATTTAGCAGAGTTTGCTCTTTTGTCGCCTAAAGCGATGTTATATTCACGAGTTCCGCGTTCATCGCAATGTCCTTCGATGGTGATTTTAAGAGCGGTGTCGCTTTTCAACCAAGCGGCTTGAGTATCGAGAATTTTTTTAGCTTCATCTGAAAGATCAGAAGAATCGTAACCGAAAAGAACGCGGTCTTGAACTTCAACTTCTTGGATTTGAGCTTGAGTTTGTTTGTCTAAAGCTGCTGCTGCTTCTGCGTCAGCAATGGCTTGGTAGTTATTTTTGTCTGCAGATTTATCTTCGATTTTAACTTCTGAAGTGGTTTCGGCAGTGTCATTTTTTTTGACCTTGCTGCTGCAAGAAACCAGCAAAAAAACGGCCGCGAGGGTAAGTAATTTTTTGAACATTTTTAATCTCGATAAAGTTGTTGGAAATTTGGTGAAAGGAATGGAAAAATCTATTTTTTACTTACCTAATGTCAAGAAATCAGGTTGGGGACTAACAGAGTAATCCCACAAGAAAAATCGCGATAATTTTTAGAGCCAAAATAAATATTTAAATATGAGCCGTCCTCAAACGAAAACTATTGAACAGAGAGTTGACGAACTTTTTGCTGCTAAAGCAATAGTTGTGGAAGTTGGTGGGAAGAAACACGAATACGGCGTTGCAGATATTTACGATAGTCATCCGGGGATGGCTGATAAAATCAAGAAAGGTTTGCTGAGGAATTGTAAATCTAGTCGCACTCCCGCGGATGCAGAAAGGCATTTGAAAAAAGCTCTAGAGGTTTTTCAAGAAGGCGCGGTAGCAAGAACTTACTACGAAAATGTCTTGAGAGAAGAGATTAGAATCAGAGATCAAGAACTTAATCCTCAAAAATTCGATCTTAAGGGTTTCTACAGACAAGTTGGTCAGCAGATGCAGAGTAATAATGCGCGGGGTCAGGGATACAGGCCAAGTTGGGATGGGTTTCCAAGAAATGACGCTCCGGTAAGAATGTCGGGCGCAACTGAAGCAGAAATTCATGCGATAAAATCAGGACATCACGATGGTGCCTTTATTGATAATCCGAGCAAATTTTATCGTAATAACGTTTTCGATTCTGAAATTTCAGCGCGAGATGATATCAGGGTTAACAATAAAAGATTAGAAAATTTTATAAAAAATGGCAGCGCTGAACTTACGAAAAGTGAAGAGCAGGCATGCCGCAAACATTCCAGACAAAGGCATGAACTAAGCAACAGATTGCAGTCTGTTGGTGCCCTAACTCTTGAAGCGGGTAAAAAAATCGGTAAAGGTTTGATCAGCAGCACCGTTGCTTCAGAAAGCTCTGATTACAAAAAATATGGCGATAAAAGAAATGATGCGCTTTACGACATGCTTTATCGGGCTTGTCCGGGCAAAGATCGCGCCAGTTTTTTTCACCTTCTAAAAAGTCGAAATGCCGGCATGATTGCGGGTAACGATCCCATGAGTGCGGCAATGGCGCTTGAGATGAATAATGCCCTAGATCAGTTGATTGCTAAATCGGAAGCAGAAGACAAAGAACGCTACGAAGAGCTACAGAAAAAAATTGAGGATGGAAATAAAGAAACTCTGACAGGCGACGGTAAGAAAAATATCGGATTGCAAGGACATCTTGATAAAGAAGATGAAGCCCAAAAATGGACCTTGATGTGCGCTTTTATTGTCTTAGGGCCATTTGCTACCGGTATTGCTTTAGGACCGATAATTGGAAATTTACTCGGGCCAGTTATGATGAACGGAACTTTCGCGCAAGGTTTGGCGGCACTTCCGACTAATTCATTTTTTGGTCCTTTTGGTCAATTTGCTAAGTTGTGTCACGTGCCGGATGTAATCCAATTTACTCTAGATCACGTTCCGATAGTTCATCAGCTCAGCGATATTATGGATTTTGCCACTCGCAATCCAGTATCAGCCGGACTACTTGAGATGGGTTTTCCACTACTATCTAGTCCTCTTGCGGCGCTTGGTATGGCAGGTTTGGCAGCAACTTATGGTCTTAGTAGCAACTACCTCAATTATACCGACAAAAGAGACCACATGGAAGAGCGAGAAAAAGCGTTGAAGGATCTAAAAGAAGAATTTTTAAAAACAGGAAAGCAGATCCAAGAAAGCAGAGTAGAATCTTATGCCAATAATATTGTTGAGTCTTGCAAGCGGTCGCACACGATTGGTAGGTTGGCAGAATTTTTCTGTGAAACTGATGAAGCGACATTGACTGCATTGAGCGAAGGATTGCCACCAGGAAAGCAGGAAGCATTGCTTAAAATGAAAAAAAGCGGCTTGGAATCTCCGGGTAAAATTATCGAACTTCTACGAGGCGCTGGTGAAGACGATCCATTCGTGCGAAATTTTTTGCTTTTTGAAGGAGTCGGTAGAGATCTGCAAAAGTTCGAAGATGCGAAGACAAATCCAGCTGAGAAAGAAAAGCTGATCAATGAGCAACGTGTAAAATTTAATAACGAATATGTTTCTAACTGGGCAGAGAGCTTTAATATCAAAGGCTTCACAACCAATAGCGCTGAAGAAAACATCAAATATTTCGAATCGCTAATGATTGAAATGGAGGCTAATCGTTTAAGAGGAGTTGCGTTGGTTGGTAGTCCTGATCCGCAACCCTATTCTGAAATTCTTGAAGAGCGTAAGAGTCGTCAGACAAGAGATGATTTTGATATTCCTCCTGCTCCATCACCAAAACCTATTGCGGCGTTGCCATTGGGACCAGAAAAATCTACAGGTATGAGTCGCGGTGGATCTAAAGCATCATCTGGTTTGCATCTTTCTAAAGATGAGATGGATTTGGGTAAGGTGGGTAAAAAGTGGGTATCATAAAATTGCAAAATTCAGAAAATTTCTACGTTGATTCTCAGCTAAAATTACAGCCCGTAATCAAGCTAATCAAAGCCGCAAAAATTTTTGCGATGGATACAGAATTCACTCGCGAAACCACTTATTACCCAATTCTTTCAATCATCCAAATTGCCGTAAAAAACGCCCAAGGCGCTAAAGAATCATTTATTATCGATTGCCTTTGTGACCTTGATTTAAGCGAGCTTTTTGCCATTATTTCTGATCCAAAAATTATCAAAATTCTTCACTCTTGCGCGCAAGATTTGCAAATTTTTCACCACAAATCAAAGCAACTGCCACAAGGAGTTGTTGATACGCAAGTGATGGCAAATTTTTGTGATTTGGGTTTTAGCGTTGGCTATTCAGGATTGGTCGAAACTCTTTTCAATCAACAGCTC
>CAIUFU010000018.1 GCA_903898475.1 uncultured Alphaproteobacteria bacterium
ATTAACCCCAGTAACGCTTTAGAAATTTAGAAAAATCCTACAGCAAAAAAGTTATCGCGACATCAGCCTAGAAATCTGTGGTTGACTTGCTTGGGCGTTAGTTATTTGCCTCAAGAAGCGTCGATTTTTCGCGGCATTAAGGCTTAATGATGATATTTATTGATCCATAAAATCTCTGAAACCAACGTGGTGAAGCGTAAAGAAAGGCTAGAAGAATTTTTAATTACTCGCCTCCAAAAATCACAGGCTTTGTAAAAATAGTTAGGACAGGCTCTAAGAGTTTGTTTTAAAACTACGGCAATTATCCCCTCTCACACAAAAACAACTTCCCTTTTACAAAAATTGATTATTAACTAAACCCTTAGCATTATGCTGCCCGAAATTCAAAATAACAAAAAATTCTTTTTAGATATGTACGAACCAGAAATTATTTCTCGATCTATTGTGCTGGTAGATAATGTGATGGGAACGGCAAAGCCTACTCTTAACAAACCTATCCAAGTTCAGAATCCAGTGAATCCGTTTCAGAGTTTGAATAGCGAAATTGCTATTGCTTCAATAATGGAAAAAGCAACTGGGCAAAACCAAGAGCCAGTCATCGAAGGGGATCAATCTTTCCAATCCAAATTTGTTTTTGACGACATTTTTTTTCAATGCTCAACATTTCCTCCAAAATTTGTTGTTCAGCATAATTCCGCATCGGGATCTTCTGATAAACTGCAAAAAATTTTCAAAGCCATTTTCTTTAAAGCTCCAAAAATAGAAGCCGCCAATGGAATAGGAGCTGTAGGTATCAATTTTGAGTTATTTGTACCAAATGAAAATTTGGATGTGAAAAGTAAAATATTTCAGCAAAAGGTATTGAACGGTCTACAGTCAACAAACGCAACTTTAGTATATAAGGTCAGTGAAATCTGTGAATTAAATCTTACAATCGCAGATGCTGACTACCAAGAGAAGAAGGGCATATACCTAAGAGCCAATTTTACTACGACTTTAAGTTCGGATATTAAATTGAAAGAAGTTGTCGAAAAAGAGGATCAATTTTTGAGAGATGCCAAGGAAAAAATAAATCAATTATTGTCCGATAATGCCTCCTCGTAGTAGTAAACCAAGATTAAGAACTAAGAAATCTGAACCTTCTGCCGGAGTCAAGTTATTGGCTGAAAGTAGGACTGATGAGCTAGATGATCAGGAAGCTGAGGATTCTGATGTTCCAAGAAATCTCCCTAGAAAAAGCAATGATCCATCATCCCATCAACATAGCTACCTGAAGGCTATTCTGCAAATTATCGCAATTGCCTTCGCTGCTATCTTTGGATTTCAGAAGTTGGTAGAAACGAGCTTGAAGGATGTTAAACGAGATATACAGCTACTAGAATGCAAGAATGATGCCTTGATAGAATGCAGAAATTGCAATCTTCAGCAAATCATTACAAAGCAAAATTCTTGTAAGAATACTACAAAATAGCCTGCGCCAGCACTAGATCAAACATTCCTTTATTTTTCCTGTTGTTATACCTGAACGCAAACTCGTTTACATAAAGCTGTAAGTGCTTCTTGCTCACATGGTGATAAATTCCATAAACGCCACGCTTCAAAGTTGACCAAAAGCCTTCAATGCTGTTTGTGTGAGCATCGTTCTTTTTATATTCGCCTTGTGAATGATTAACAACTTGATGCTGATATTGGCTGTAAAGCCAGTAATAAGCCTTGTGTTCGTCTGTCATTATCTGACTGCCTTTCTTCACATTTTCGTGAATCTTAGCCATGATTGTGTCGCGCTTTGCATCATCTAAAACGAAGGCTCTAACTTCTTCACCTCTTTCAAGCATTCCTAAAACAATCATCTTTTTAAAGATTCCTTTAGCCGCAACTCTTTCGCTCATGTGCTTATTTTCTGCTTTGCCGCCGATGTAAGTTTCGTCAATCTCAATTATGGTTTGCATAAAATCGTCATCATTGTCGTCATCTTTTTTATCGCCTTTCTTTTTCTTATTTCCCATCGCAAGACGAATCTGGCGAAGCATACGCCAAGCGGTTTTGTAGGTAGTGCCAATCTCACGCTGTAATTGAAGCGCGCTAATTCCCTTCTTTCCATTCAAGAAAAGGTGAATTGCGTAAAACCATTTTTTTAGATCAGTTGAAGATTTTTCAAATATCGTGCCAGCAAAAACCGAAAACGAATTGCCACAACTTTTGCATTCAAACATCTTTGGCAAATCAAGCCTTTGGTAAATCTGTTCTTCGCTGCCGCCGCAATGATTACAAACCAAGCCGTTCTTGTATCTCACTTTAACGAAGTAAGCGATGATCTTTGGTTTGCTTGGGAATTTCTTTTTAAATTCTTGAAAGTTCATAAATAAGCCTGTGAATAGGGTTTAAATCAATAAACA
Organism: uncultured Alphaproteobacteria bacterium; assembly: GCA_903898475.1. Lineage (GTDB taxonomy): Bacteria > Pseudomonadota > Alphaproteobacteria > Rickettsiales > UBA1997 > UBA2645. The sequence goes on from CAIUFU010000018.1 coordinate 2,397, forward strand.
CATACTCTAAGGACTTATTTTTTGTGTGTCAAGGGATAATTACCAAAACTACTCCAAGAAAACCGTTGCTAAATTCGATCTCCTTCATATTTTCCGCGACCTTCATTTTCACTTACCAAATAAATTAACAAAAAAATGGCTAATACCAAATCAGCGAAGAAAGCGCTTAGCGGCAGCATTGCAAAAAATTTAGTTAACACTGCAAGAAAAAGCAGAATCAAAACTTTCGTTAGAAAAGTTGAAGATGCGATCAAAGCAAGCGATGAGCCGAAAGCACGCGAAGCCTTCAAAGCATTAGAGCCAGAAATCATGCGCGGCGTTACTAAAAAAGTTTACAAGCTAAACACTGCAGCCAGAAAATTGACCAGAATCGCTTCAGCAATTCGTAAAATTAAAGCTAAGTAATTACTAAATTCTTGACCCCTCAACTTCTTACTTCTTTGTCAAAAAAGAGTTTGTGAGTTGAGGGGTTTTTATTTTTTTCTCTTCCCCATGCTTTCCTTCATTCGCTCCTCACTTAGTCACACCAAAATCAATTTCATGAAAGTGCACAAGTTGGCGCTTTACATGTCAGTGATTTGTATTGTTGGTTCATTGGCTTTGGTTTTTACCAAGGGTTTAAATTTTGGAATCGATTTTGCTGGTGGCATTTTGATTGAAGCGAGAATGGAAGAGAATGTTGATGTTTCTAAGGTGCGTGACCTGATCACGGCAGAAATAAAAGATGTGCAAATTCAAAATGTTGACCAAAAAGATTTGCTAATTCGCGTGGCAAAAACTGACGAAGAGCAATCGGTGGTGGTGAAAAAAATCCAAGAAATTTTGGGTGCTAATTTCTCTAATGTTGAATATCGCAAAATCGATTACGTTGGCCCGCAAGTTGGTTCAGAGCTTATCAAAAAAGGCTTCATGGCGCTTTTCATGTCTTTTGCTTTCATCATGATTTACATCTGGATTCGTTTTGACTGGCAGTTTGGTTTGGGTGGTATTTTTGCTTTGATTCATGACGCAGTTTTAACGCTAGGATTTTTCTCACTTAGCGGCCTTGAATTTAACCTAACTTCAATTGCATCAATCCTTACCATTATCGGCTATTCGATCAATGACTCGGTGGTGATTTACGATCGCATTCGCGAAAATTTACGTCGTCACAAAAAAATGGATTTGGCGGAATTGATTAATTCTAGCACCAATTCAACTTTGAGCAGAACTGTTCTAACCTCAAGCGTGACACTAGTTTCGCTGCTAGCGCTAATTCTTTACGGCGGTGAAGCTTTGTTTAGTTTCAGCCTTTCGGCTTTTGTCGGAATTTTGATTGGAACTTACTCTTCAATTTATATTTCCGCTCCAATCTTGATCTACCTAGATCCAAGAAAAGAAGAAAAAACCAAGTAGTGATTTTTGCTTTGTTTAAGGTCGGCATCCCAAAAGGATGAAATTTAAATGAGGTCAAATGAGAAGAGAAAGAAGCGGAGCTTTTCACGTCGAAGATGCTGATACAAAAACGATGACTGAGTTGTTAGAACAAATTGCTAAGCAGGAATCGGTGACGGCTGAAATTAATAAGTTGGAGGCTGATAAGGATCGCATTAAAGCTGATTTAAAGTTTGAAGCTTTAGTGGATAGAATAAATAATCCAACTCCCATCGTATCTGCCCGAATTAAGCGTACGATTCAAGAAGATGGTAGAGCGGCGAAAGCTTCAAGTCTGAAAGAGTTGCAAGAAAATAAATCAAATGGTCATAGTAAATAAACTATCTTTTTGCAGCAGATTCTTCTTCGTCTGCACCAAATAATTCGCCCTTCGGTACCCAGCCTTTTTTGTTGTTAACCTTAATGCCGCACCAATCGTCAAGGCATTTCAAATAATCGCCAATCACGTTATTTTCTAAGCGAAAAATAATCCGCGATTTTTCGTTATTTTTGCTGTGCATGTTAATGAAAGTTTTTGTGGTGCGAACCATTAAGGTGCGCTTTTTGGTGAGCAAACTTTGAGTGACCCAGCCGGTTTGACCTTCAAAATCTTCAATCTCGTTCCAATTGTCATATTCGTTGATTACGCGAACCGGAAGGCCACGTAATTTGAAGGTGAATTTTATTGGGTAGTTTTGGCCCGGGCCAGCACGCACGTTCGTTTCAGCAGCGCGAAGCGAAGCGAAGTAGTTGACTTCGGTAATGGCGCGAGAGGCTTGGGCGGGAGTGGTGAGTTCAAAAAATAAAATAGCTGTTAGCGCGAGTAAAAAACGCATTTTCACCCTGAGCCTGTCGAAGGGTGATTCGAGGCATGGGCTTGAAT
>CAIUFU010000019.1 GCA_903898475.1 uncultured Alphaproteobacteria bacterium
CTGCAAAAAACGCCCAACTAACATCATCGAATAATCCTTAGCCGTGATGCTTAAAATATTTCCCACCGCAAAAATTATCAGCCCCAAATAAACAGTAGGCTTACGCCCGAAGCTATCGGCAAGAGGCCCGTAAATAATTTGCCCAAAAGTAAAACCCAAAAACAACACGCCGATGACGTATTGCATTTGGTTTTGGTCAGCAATTCCAAACTCTTGTCCCATTAAAAGCAGCGACGGCAAAACCATGTCAATCGACATCGCCATCAGCGCCACATAAAGCGCCATCAGGGTTACGAACTCTACAAAAGAGGATTTTTTTTGGTGATTGATCATGTTTGAAATTTTTTAATTTAAGCGACGCCTTGCCCAGCACCGAAATTGGCATTGTTAGAATCAGAGATCGAAATCATCGCAAAGCCACTATTTTTTAGCTTAGTGATTAGTTGTTGTTCAATCGCACGCGCCGCGCTTTTTCCTTCTTTGACTGTAATGTAAAAAAACTCGCATTTGTCATCCGCCAACCTGTTTTTATGCGACATTACGCGATGCAAAAAATTGTCAGTTTCGCCGGCGTAGAAAAAATTATTGGCGGTTTTTAGCACGTAAACAATGCTGCAAGTAATGTCGTTTAAAGACGGCATTTCATTTTCTTTAAGGTGTTTTACCTGCGCCAAATCTGTGCCTGCAGTTGTAGCGAGAATTTCTTTTGCCAATTCAAGGCGAGGCATGTTGTAAACAAAATCGGCAGCAGAATTTTCGGCAAAGAAACTTGGCGAACCCAAAACATCAAAGCCTTGCGCGATTTCCTGCGCTCTTTTGACAATACTAAAATCCACACCAATTTTTAACGCGGTGTAAAAAGCTGAAGAGTTTAAATCAACACCATCAACTGCTTTGTAAGTAGGAATATCGCCATCGCAGAGCATTTTAATCAGCTTGATATTTTTCAATTCAACTTTTGGATTCACAAAAATTTCATGCCAGTGAGTGGCAAAAATTGATCTAATATTTCTTTGCGCCAAATGCTCTAAAACGCTCGCCGCAATGGCGTGTCCGGCCTTTGATTCTGTGCCTTTTCCTAGTTCATCAATTAGTAGTAAACTTTTGTGTGAGGCGTCACGCAGTGCAATTTTGATGTCATTCATCTCGAGTGCAAAAGCTGAAAGACCAGCCTCGGGATCATCTCCCGCGCCGGTTCTCACATACCAGCCGTCAATTTCTTGCGCGATTTCAAGTTTTCTTGCTGGAAACATAAATCCGCTCGAACCAAGTAAAGTCGTGGCTGCAAGCGATCTAATCAAAGTTGATTTTCCCGCCATGTTGTGGCCAGTCAGCAAACAAGTGCCGTCAAAGGTGAGGGTGTTGGCAATTGCTTCGCCTGACTTCATCCAATAAGGAAAAAAATCTTGCAGAGAGATTTTATTTTCGTCGTCGGTGCTAACAAAATTAGTTGTCCAATTTTTGGGGCTACATTCTTTGACGTGCAAATAAAGCGTCTTAGTCAAATTTGAAAAAGTCGCCAAGTGAATGATCGCCAAAGCATGCGGGGCTAGCTCTTTTGAGGTGTGTTTCAGAATTTTTTTAATCGCATCAAAGGTTGCAGTCGCGGCGTCTTTGTAGGTTTTTAGAGCATCTTCGGCGGCCTGCGTGCTCCAACGATCTTTTACTTCTTTGCCAAAACGATCTTTGGGATGAATCAGTTTCTGCTTGGAATTTACCGCGCCCAAAATCCAAATTGCGTGATTGTGAATGTCGTAAGAAAGTGCGGGTTTGCGGGCTTTTTTGGTTTTTTCTTCCGCGTCAATTTCGCTAACTAGCAGCAGATTTTGTCGCAAAATTTCTTCATATTTTTTCGCCGCTTTTTCAGTTTTTTCGTAAAGCTTGGAAATTTCTTCGTTGGAGGTTCGAGCAATTCTGCCTCTAAATTCTTCTTCAACCCTTTCAAACAGGCTGTTTGGCACCAGCTCACTTTCTGGCACAAAAGCCACATCATCTTCTTTTGGCAAAATTGGCGCAAGCATCGCAATTATTTTTTGGCTAGTGGCGCGCAAAATATTTTCATCAGCTTTGATTGCCGAAATGTAGGAAACAATTTCTAAAATATTTTGAATAAAACTCTGCGGCAGCGTGGTTTGGCAGCCTAAAAAAATCTCGGCGAGGCAAAATAAATCCTTCAAAATTTCAGGATGCGCTTCGTTTTTATTGAGAGTTTTGATGTAGCGCACGGGGTTTGACACAATCAGTGTCGGCAATTGTTGTGTGCTTGATTGCAGCTCGACAATCGCGGCCCGCAAACTATCTGCATATTTTTTTGGCGGCGGATTGAGTAAAATATTGCGTACAATGTATTTACAAGTTGCGGGGCTGCCTTTTGGCAACATCAATTGAATTAGATCGGGAATGCCTCTTTTTGGTAAAATGCCAATTTGCTCGGCGGTTTGCTGATAGAGCGGGTAGGGCGAATCTTTGAGTTGGATGCTTTCAGTTTTTAAAAAGGCGACATTGGCATCAAGTGCCAAATCAATTTTAACTAGCTCTTCAACGCGCGCTGCAAAAGCTTTGGAAGAATAGCCCGAGATTTTTACCAGATTTTGAAATTTCAGATTGGCCGCATCAAAGAGCGATTTGGGAGTTTTTTCATGCAGAAAAATCCGATTCATGCGCCCGCTATATTTGTTAAGGCGAATGATCGCAGCTTCTTCGGTTAGGCCTTCTAGCACCAAAGAAGTTCTTAAATCAGGATTAATTTCGACCACCAAAATGCCTTTGCTATTTGCCGCAATGCCAAATTCTGGAGGCGCTTCGGGAAAGCAAATATTGGCTTTGTGGCTCATCGCCAAACCGTAAGTGTAGGTGGGAGAGGAAGGCGTGATGATTTCGGAAATGAAGCGAACTTTGCGGCCTTTTTTGTGGGTGTCGTCGGCTTGTTCGCAAACTACCACGCAAAATCCGGCGCAAGTTAAGTCATCTAAAACACTTTGAATATTTGCCAGCGGCATCCCAGCCCGCGGCCCTTTACGACCCATGCGATTGATGCCGCAATGCTCAACTAAAAAAACCGAATCAATACCCCAAGTTTCGTAAAACTCGCCGATTTGAATCAGAACAATTTTTTGCGGATGTTGTTTTTTGACGCGAAACAGAAAATCAACCGAAGCATCTTTGGCACCAAAATCATGCTTAAAACCTTTCCAGAAAGCCTTGTTGCCGTCACCAATTCCTAGTGCGCCATTTAAATCCAAATCCTGCGCCATCCGCACGGCGACCGGATGCGACAGGCTTTCGAGCTTTGAACTCCAAAAAGGTGAGTGAATAAATAAATCATTAAGCAGCACTTTTTCCATCACGGAAGAATTATTCAAATCGGAATTAATAAAATTTGTTTTTGCTTGCTGTGATGTGATTTTAACCAGAGTGCGGTGGTGGGTGTGGGGCGGGTCGGTGCGGTGTTTTAATAATGTGGAAGTAAGATGTTTGTGTGTGTGATTGTCAATTAAAACTCTCGCTATTCATACTCGTCATCTCCAAGTATATTATGCTGCGATACTTGCTCCGGAAATTTTTGCTTCTCGTCCTATTTCTGAGAGTGGAATTGCCGAAGTTGGGCGTGATGTTTGTTTTGGTGTTCCAACTCTTGACCAAGTGGGGATGTCTTTGGGAGTGCTTCCCAGATGATCAGAGTGAAGTTTGGTTTGTTGATTTAACTCTTCTTGCGTAGTTACTGGATTAGCAAAAGTTCCATTGGCTAGAGAATCTGTTTGCGATTGTTTCAGTCTCGCGACGAATTCTGGCAATTTGCTTTGGTCAACTTCGTAAAAATCTAAAACCTTTTTAACTTTTTCGAAAAATTCCGCAC
>CAIUFU010000020.1 GCA_903898475.1 uncultured Alphaproteobacteria bacterium
ATTCTCCCCAATCACTTAGACCTTTAAACTTTTTAGAGAATTTGGTTTTTTGATTCACAAAAAGCAGAAGATTTTTATGAATTTTGTAGAACAATCTTTGATCTTTTTCGTTTAAAAAATTTAGCATATTTTCTTTCAAAACTTGTCGTTGATGCTGATCTAATCCTTATTTTTCCAAGGAGGAAATCTTCTTTTTCATAAGTGGCTGATTTTAGATCATTAAAATAAAGGCAATGATGCCAGTAAAGATTTTTTTGCTGAGATTGCCAATATTATTCGGTTCAAAGTTAGGTAAAGAGTTCAGAAAGATTGGACATAAATTAGACGTTTTTGTGGATACTTGGTGGTTGCTATGAAAATTGTCTCATAGTGATAAAATTACGATAATAGCAATATTATGACTATGTCATCCATTGACTTAAGCTTTTTTAACGATATCATAGTTGTATAATTACTATTATCGCAATCTTTCTACTATGGCAAATTTTTCAGAATATTTAAAAGATTTAAGAAAATCAGGACAGCTTTCCTTCGGATTAGATAAGGCTGCAAGCGATTTAAAGATTTCAAAACGCAATGCCTTATCTTCGATATGCCGCATAAAAAAACGCGGAGAAATTATCAGTCCAGCACAAGGGTTTTATGTCATAATTCCTCCTGAACACCAATTGCAAGGTTGCTTACCTGCGGCAGAATTAGTGCCAATTCTAATGCAACATTTGGGAGTGAATTACTATGTGGGATTGCTTAGCGCTGGCATGTATCACGGCGCAACTCATCAAAAACCAAATTCATTCCAAATAATTTCTGATAAGCAAATTCGCAAAAGTTTAAAATTTGGACAGATCAGCATCGATGCAATTTACAAAAAATCCTTGGCAAACCTTCCCATACAAGAAATTGCTGTTGATAGCGGCTATTTGAAAATTTCCTCGCCGGAATTAACCACTATGGATTTGCTGCTTTATTCGGGCAGAAGCGGCGGGCTAAATCATATCGCAACAGTTTTATCAGAAATGGTGCAATCAATTGATCTTAAAAAATTGATAGAGTTGGCAAATATCTCCAATCAGAAATTCTGGCTACAGAAATTAGGATACATCCTAGAAAAAATTGATGCGGAAAATCCTGATCACAAACAAGAAATTATTAACGGTCTGCAAGACTATTTATCCTCAGGTAAAAAACTCGTTGCTCTAGCACCAGAAATTCCAATCAAAGGCTATCCAAGATGTAAGAAATGGATGATCATTGAAAATACAACTATTGAAAGCGACTTATGATCCCAAAACTTTTCATAGAACAATGGCAAAAAAATGCCCCTTGGCAAAGTCTTGATATGGTGGAGCAAGACTTAATCATCAACAGAGCTTTGGTTTGTGTTTACGGAAATCAGAAAGTCAGAGATAGCCTGATTTTTCGTGGCGGAACTGCACTCAATAAAATTTATCTCAAACCATCAGCACGCTACAGTGAAGATTTGGATTTTGTGCAAACAAGAGCTGAACCGATTGGTACGACAATAGATGCAGTCAGAATCGCGCTTGATTGGCTTGGTGAACCGAACCGTCTTTTGACCGAACGATCAGCAAAATTGGTTTACAAATATACTTCAGTTAACGGCCTGCCGATGAAGCTTAAAATTGAGATTAATACCACCGAGCATTTTCAAGTAATGGATGTCAACAATGTGGCTTTTGGTTTTGATTCGGAGTGGTTTAGTGGTAAGAGCATTATTGCGGTTAACCACTTAGAAGAACTGATGGCAACAAAGATACGAGCTTTATATCAAAGACGCAAAGGCAGGGATTTATTTGATCTGTGGATGGTTTTCAGTAAGAAATTAGCAAACATCGAGGACACAATTCAGATTTTCAAAAAATATTGCGATCACGGCCAACTAAAAATTTCCAAAGATTTGTTTCTAAAAAACCTCGAATTGAAACGCTTAAACAAAGACTTTCAGCTCGATATGAATGTTCTGTTGCCAAGGTCTTACAATACAGCAGATTTAGCTGCAATGGCTGCTCAAATGAGTGCTATAGGAAATGCTAAAGCCGCTTCAACTTTTGCAACGATGGCAGCTGCATCAATTTTCCCTCCACATAACTGGAATTTTGAAGAGGCTTTTGAGTATGTAAAAAGTGAAATTATTAACCGAATTTAATAAAATTGCGTATTAATAAAATCGCTTAAACATCTGAACTGCTCTATGAATTTTTTTAACAACTCTCCAAAAATCATGAAAAATAATTTTATCAAAGCCACTTTGGCCCTTTTTCTGTTATCGTCTTGTGCGGGCAATAGTTTCAAATATTCCGAGAAGCCAACGACAATAGTTAACGGTAAATCAAAATATTATGTTGCTGATGTTAAAATAAAATTTGTTGAAGGAATGCTCCGTAAAGCAAAAGGCGAACTATTGGCTATAAATTCTCCGGCGATGAAAAAAGATTTTTCAAATTACCCAAATGAGCAGAAGATTTCTGAAATTGTTAAACAAATTCTTGAAACGAAGCTAAAAGAAAAGGGCATCTACTCTTCTGATCCAAAGGATACGAATGCTTATTTAATATCGATGAAAGCTGACTACGAGAGGATCGGTCTTCTGTGGTCAAAGACTGCTTATCACTCATTTATCATGTCTCACGATATAACGGTTTCGAAAGAAGGGAAGGAAGTGGCAAGAAGTGTCTACTCAAATTATAAGGCGAAAAGAGGCTATTTCGCCGAGTTTGCTTCAAATGCCAAAACTCTAGCTGGAGCAAAAGGCCCACAAGATGAGATTGAAGATTTAAATATTGTGATCGCTGATACCGCAAAGGAGCTATCAGAGCTGGGATTGAAGGTTAAATAAAGAAAAAATTTATTTCTTTAAAGCTAAAAGCCTCAGAGCGAAAGCTTCGAGGCTTTTTCTTTCTCTGATTCCTTCGAAGAGCTTTACGAAAAATTAAAATCAGGTGAGGCCGGTTATTCTGGGGCCGCTCCTGAAGACAAAGCTGAAAATGTTTTCTTTGTGTTTACAATAAATGATCAAGATTTATATCTAGTTTTTGTCAGAAAAACATGGCATCTTTTCTGACAAGATCAATGTCAAATATTGGACTTCATATTCATGAGCAACGATAAAATTCTAAAAAAAATAAAATCAAAAAAGAGAGGCTGGGTCTTCTGCGCCAAAGATTTTCATGATCTGGGTTCGCGAAGCGCAATTGATAAAACTTTGTCCAGAATATCTGACAATCATGCTACGGGCGATGATAACAAAATTGTCAGACTTGCCAGAGGCATTTATTACTATCCAGTTGTGCAAGACGGCATTGGTATGATTCCACCTAGTCTTGACGCTATTGCTGACGCTATGGCGCGCAATGTCGGTATTTCAATCTATCCATCCGGCGCTTTATCTGCTAATATGCTGGGTCTTTCAAATCAGGTGCCAGCGCAAAATATCTATTGGACTCATGGCAAATCTATGACCAAACATTTTGGCAAAAATGCGATCCATTTCAAGCATGTCAGAATTAATCCAACACCAAATACCCCAACAGTTGTAGTGATGGTTTTGAACGCTCTTAACTACATTGGAAAAAACAAGGTGGACGATTCCATGATAAAAAAATGTGCTAAAACCTTGAGTGAATTTGACAAAAAATCTTTACAAAAAATGTCTTCCAAGGTCTCTGGATGGGTTTCTGACTTTATACCAAAAATAGTGGCGGCGTAATGGAAAAATTTATCAAATTATCAGATCAGGAAAGAAAAAATGTCATTCAGAAGTCAGCGTTTGATCTTGGTTTGAGGTTTGACGTGGTGGAAAAAGATATCTGGGTTTGTTGGGTTTTGGATAAATTGTTTTCGTCGAAAGAATTTGAGGGAAGGTTGGTATTTAAAGGCGGAACCTGCCTGTCCAAAGCTTATAATTTGATCGGCAGATTTTCTGAAGATATCGACATAACCATCAGCAAGAGTTGTTTAGAAATTTCAGGAACCTCAAAAAAGCCAAGAGAAATAAGATCTCGCACAAGAAAAGCGGCGGAAGATTTTGTAAAAAATGAAATCTACAAAACGCTGCATAAAATTTTCTCCAAAGAGTTGAAGCGAGACAAATGGAGTATCGAGATTAGCGAAGAAGATGCTTCAACAATAGTTTTCAATTTTCCCAGCGTCAGCGGCAACATTTTTCCGCTCACTGTTCCATTCATGCCATCCAACAACTACAGCTACATCAAACCTAGCATAAAACTCGAATTCGGCGCCCTCGGTGATGACTGGCCAACCGAAGAAAAATCAGTCCAACCCTACGCAAAAGAAATTCTGTCAGACTTTTTTGGATCAACCAAAGTCAAGGTTCTGGACGTAAAAAGAAACTTCCTCGAAAAGCTGTTGATACTGCATTCCATCCATTACCGACCAATCGATAAAAAACTAAGGCCTCACTACTCAAGACATTACTACGATGTGGTTGCTTTAATACAGGCGGGAGTTGGTAAAGATGCTTTAAATTTCCCCGATATTCTCGAATCTGTGGTCGAAAATAAAACCATCTTCTGGAACGAGACTTGGGAGCCTTACGACATGATAAAATCTTTTGCTGACATCAAATTGGTTCCGCAAGAAGAGCGTTTAAAAGAGTTGGAAACTGATTACGAAAGAATGAAAGAGATGTTTTTTGCAAATCATCCGACATTCTCTGAAATTACAAGTGAGTTGAAAAAGTTTGAAAAAATCTTGCTAAAAACAAATCGAAATTCAACGCAGCTAAGCTAAAAAATAATTTAAAAATGCCAAAATCATCCACTCAAAAAGCCCTCGATATTTTATCAACTTGGACGGCTTTGGAGGTTTTGTGCAACCAAGAATTTAAAAAAGAAAATTTCAGAAGCCTCGTAGCTTTACTCCCAAACAGTCCTCTGCCTTGGGCCTTCGATGCGGAAAAACCTCCTCAAGGTAAAAAATATTTTTACCAAATAATCGTTGGCACGATCAATTTAGAAAAGTCACAGCTGCAGCTGTTGCAAAAATATTCAGACAAAAATCCCGAAAAAGAAAAATCAAAAGGAGAGTCAATCATCGCCACTATTGCGGTTGACCAAGATGGTTTTTTGGCGGCGGATAAAATTTCTGTGACGATATCGAGCTTTGCTTGGGGCGCTCCAGAGGCTTTATCTGGAAATTTAAAAGATTTAGCAAATTGGCCAAAGGTAGAAAATTATCTAGCTGAAAAGTTTGACGATTTTCTGCGCAGAAATTTTGATAACGGCGCCAGAATGCCGATCAACTACGCTTTGATTGAAGAGGCTTACGAATATCTGACCGA
>CAIUFU010000021.1 GCA_903898475.1 uncultured Alphaproteobacteria bacterium
CGATCTGTGTGTTTAAAGCCCCATCTTGTGAAGAACTTAAGAAAAAAATTAAACTACCGGAGCCAGTGGTAGCCTCTCCATCATTAGCTGAAACGAAGCTTCAGGATACCACAAACTTGCCACCGCCTCCTCAAAATTTGAGGAAAGGAATAGTAAGATGAGCATGAATGTAATCGTAATTGGCGCTGGCCATGCCGGAGTTGAAGCGGCATGTGCCTCGGCGCGAATGGGTGTAAAAACTTTATTGGTTACTAAAAAGCCGGAAAATTTGGGCGAGATGTCTTGCAATCCAGCAATTGGCGGTGTGGCTAAAGGCACCATCGTCAAAGAAATTGATGCGCTTGACGGCGTTATGGCCAAAGCAATTGATGAAGCCGGAATTCACTTTCGTATTTTAAATGCCTCTAAAGGCCCAGCAGTGCACTCGCCACGCGCTCAAGCAGATCGCGAGCTTTACAAAAAAGCGATTAACAAAATTTTAAAAAATTATCCCAATCTCGAAATCGCCTTTGGCTCAGTTGAAGATATCAAGATTGAAAATGGCAAAGTTTGCGGTGTGGTTTTGGATGATGGAAAAACCATTGCAGCCACTTCAGTAATTTTAACTACCGGCACTTTTTTGCGTGGTGTAATTCACATTGGCGATCAACAAACGCCAGCAGGCCGCGTTGGCGAAGCGCCATCTGAGGGAATTTCAAAAACTCTTGAAGCTCACAAATTTGCTTTGGCGCGACTTAAAACCGGAACGCCGCCACGAATTGATCGCAACTCAATTGATTTTACCAATCTTGAAGAACAAGCAGGCGACACTCCGCCGCAGCCTTTTTCTTATTTAAATGATAAAGTTGCAGCCCCTCAAACTCAATGCTACATCACTTACACCAACGCTAAAACTCACGAAATCATCAAAAATAATTTACAAAAATCGGCAATGTATGGCGGCTACATCGCAGGCGTCGGCCCGCGTTATTGCCCATCAATTGAAGATAAAGTTCACCGCTTTTTTGACAAAGAACGTCACCAAATTTTCTTAGAGCCTGAAGGTTTGAACAGTGATCTAATTTACCCAAATGGCATTTCAACTTCACTGCCGCTTGAGGTGCAAATTGAGTTTTTAAAAACAATTCCCGGACTCGAAAATTGCCGCGTCACCCAAGCTGGTTACGCTATTGAATATGATTTTGTTGATCCGCGCGAATTGTTGCCAACGCTTGAAACCAAAAAAATTCGCGGGCTTTTTTTTGCCGGACAAATCAACGGCACAACAGGCTACGAAGAAGCTGGAGGGCAGGGTTTAGTTGCCGGAATTAACGCGGCATTAATTGCACAAGGCTCCAAAGAAGAATTTATTTTAGATCGCTCCAGCAGCTACATTGGCGTGATGATTGATGATTTGACGACGCTTGGCACAAATGAACCTTACCGCATGCTAACGTCACGCGCTGAATACCGCCTAAGTTTGCGCTCTGATAACGCTGACATGCGTTTGACGGAAAAAGGCGTAAAAATTGGCGTAGTAAAAAGTGAGCGTGAAGAATTTTTTAATCACAAAAAAGCTACAATTGAAGCGGCAACAAAATTGCTCGAAACTTTAAAAATTTCGCCCAACAAACTTGCCGAATTCGGCGCTAATATTAAGCAAGATGGTGTGGTGAGAAATGCCATGCAGTTGCTGTCTTTTCCTGAAATTGATTTTGATTTAATTGCCAAAATTTGGCCTGAGGAAGTCACCACAATTGATGAAAAAACCAAAAAACAAATCGCCATCAATGCGCTCTACAGCTCGTATTTAAAGCGTCAGGAGCGCGACTTGGAAATTTTTCGTCAAGATGAAGATATTAAAATTCCACTCGAACTTGATTATGCAAAAATTGAAAGTCTGTCGCTTGAGGTGAGAGAAAAATTAAATAAATTTCGTCCTGTAACAATTGCCGCAGCCTTTAAAATTCAAGGAGTTACACCTGCATCAATTATGGCGGTGATGGTTTATGTGAAAAATAATTTTGGAAAAAAAGCGGCTTAGAAATTTTCCCAAAAATGCGACAAATTAGTCGCTGAATTTTCAAACACTTTCAGCCCTTTTCTTTTAAAATTTAAAAAAATAGAACAACTAAAATTCGAGTCCTTCACAATCGCTTTTAAAAAATACTAAAATTGTCATGATTAAAACTAACGGCTCCAAGAGTATCGTATTTTTTGTTGCAATGGTTTTTCTGCAGATCCTTTCAGGCAAAGCTTTTGCATCTGATTATGCAACCAATGATGATGTTGTAAAAGAGATAGAAAAAACTCTACTTTTCGACAAGGATTC
>CAIUFU010000022.1 GCA_903898475.1 uncultured Alphaproteobacteria bacterium
AAGTGGTGCGTATTAATATTAACTGGGGTCACGTTACTATTATAATGCATCCAACCATGCCATTCGGCAGGGATTTTTGAAGGTTCGGCAATGCCTTTATAAACCACAAATCTTTTGCCGTTTTTATGTAAGAAATATTCATTACCGAACTCGTCAGAGCCAACCGACTGGCAAGAAAATTTAATGCAGATTTTATTTAGAAAATTCATGTCTGAGTTGAAAAGTGGGAGAAATATTGAAGTGAGGCGCAACTTAAAAAATGAGTTTCAAAAATCAAAGTGAAATCGTGTCTGATAAATTGGATTTGTCTTTTGAAAAGATTGCTGAAAAAATCATCTCATCCTCATTCCTGATAAAAAAATTCCGGTAATTTTATTTTTTCCAAAACTACTCAACTTAATTTTATTACAAAGTGCTGCTCCGCCTTTGTTGTTGTTGTTTCTCTGGGTTTTGCCTCGGAGGCTTTAGCTAAAGATTTGCGACCAATTTCGCAAAAATTATGGCAGCCGATTTTGCCGCAAGATTTGGAAGTTGTTAAAAAAATTAACGTCGCGATTACTGCCGAAAAATATAATGAAGCCTTGAATTACGTGGCTGAATTAAAGAAAGAAACCCCGCTTCAAAGCGCTCCTGAACAAACTCAAGTAATCAAAATTAAACCTGATTTTGCTGAAACGATGACGGGCATAATTTTGTGGGATAAGTTCAGCGGCAAGATTGATCCAAAGACAATTTCCTTCAGTGATATTTCGCGTTTTTCTTTGGATAATCAGTTTTTTCCAAACTCAGGAGAAATGAAGCGAAATGTTGAGAGAGTAGCGATTGCCAGCAATATTCCCTACCAAGCCAGTGAGCAATATTTTAATTCTAATCCGGCCGGAACTCTCGATTCAAAACTTTATTTATTAGAATCGAAGGTAAATTTTTTGGCGCGTTCTAAAGCCTCGGAAAACGCTAAAGAAAAATCGCGTAAAGAAATCCAGGCTTTGATTTCTAACCTGTGGGTCAAAGAGAATTTTACTGATGAAGGCGAAAAAAGCTTCTTACAAAAATATCGAAATCAACTGACTCAAATCGATCACATTAATCGCATTGATCGCTTGTTGTGGGAAGGCAGAGTTCCTGAAGCTAAGCATATTTTTCATTTAGTTAATGAAGATTATAAATTGCTCTTTGAAGCGGTTGCTGAAATTCAAAATTCACCAAAATATATCGACAAAATTGTTCTCTCGGTTCCTAGAAAATTAAGAGCTAATGAAGGCCTTTCTTACCGCAGAGTTTTGTGGTATAAATCAAAAGATCGCCTTGACGATTTGTTGGAAGTGATGGTTGATTTGCCGGAAAAATCACAATTTCCAGAAAAATGGTGGAGCCTGCGCCGCCTTTATTCGCGCGAGATGCTCAAGAAGAAGAAATATAAATTCGCTTACAAATTGATTCAAAATCACAATCTTCCAACCAGCTCTTCAGATTTTTGGGAAGCAGAATGGATGTCTGGCTGGGTTGCTTTGCGCTTTTTAGATCAGCCAAAACTTGCTTTTGAGCGTTTTGAAAATCTTTACAGTAATGTTTCGCAACCTGTAACTCTTTCGCGCGCAGCTTACTGGTTAGGCATGGCGGCGGAAGGCATGGGGGATAAGAAAAAAGCGGCTAACTGGTATAAAATTGCTGCGAAATATCCGATATTTTTCTATGGCCAATTGGCAATTCACAAGCATCGCGCCGTTGATCCAATTGAAGCTCAAGAAGATATTATTCTGCCAAAAGATCCTGAAATTACCGCCAATGACATGATAAAAATGTCGGCATCAAAAGGCGCACAAACCGCCTTCTTGCTTGCGATGGCGGGAGATAAAACCAACGCCGGAAAAATTTTTGAATGGGTAGTAACTAATTCTTCAACTGAAGGCGAAATTGCTGTAGTTATGCGCCTAATCAATGAAATTGGCGATCGCGCGCTTGATGCAAAAGTCTCGCGAATTGCGGCTAAGAAAAATGTCTTTTTCATCAAGGACAAATTTCAAATCGTTAAAGAAATTATGAATGACGAATATGCGCCGTTAATTCACGCAATCGTTAAACAAGAAAGTGGTTTTGCGCCAACCGCACTAAGTAATGTGGGTGCTGTAGGCTTTATGCAGCTCATGCCAGATACGGCGAAGTTGGTAGCTAAAGATGTTGGAGTTCCTTATGACAGAACTAAACTTGCCACCGACATTAAATATAACGTGCGTCTCGGCTCGCATTACATTAAAAAACTAATCGATCGTTTTGACGGCTCAGAAATGTTGGCGATTGCTTCTTACAATGCCGGACCAAACGCAACACAGCGCTGGATCAATGAGTTTTATGATCCGCGCAAAGAAAAAGAACTCGACATGGTGGTGGATTGGATCGAGCTAATTACTTATTCTGAAACTAGAAATTACGTGCAGCGCATCATGGAAAATTTGATCGTTTATAAATATCTAATGTCACGTTCAAATTACGACGCAGTAAAATAACCAAAACTAAATTTTAAACTCTTTCAAATATGTTTGACGACTTACACGAAGAATGCGGAATTTTTGCAATTTACGGATCTCCTGACGCCGCGGTAAACACTGCACTTGGTCTTCACGCCTTACAACATCGCGGACAAGAAGCGGCGGGCATCGTTACAATGTCGGGCGAACTTTTTTCAGCTCACTTTGCTGACGGCTTGGTGGCAGATAACTTTACGGCGCAAAATATTGTAAAAAAACTTGAAGGTGATTCGGCAATTGGTCACGTGCGCTACTCAACAGCCGGCAAAAAAACCGCTCACAATCACCAGCCGATCTACGCTCAACTTAGCTGCGGGTTTCTAGCTTTGGCGCATAATGGCAATCTCACCAACGCCATGACTTTGCGTAATCAATTAATTAAGCGCGGCTCGATTTTTCAATCGACCATGGATACTGAAGTAATTATTCACCTCATCGCACTTAGCCAAAAACCAACTCTCAACGAAAAAATTATCGACGCAGTTTCACAAATCGAAGGCGCCTTTTCTTTGGTGATTATTCACGAAGGAAAAATCATCGCACTTCGCGATCCAAATGGCGTACGTCCTTTGGTTTTGGGCAGGGTAGGAGATGCTTACGTTGTAGCTTCAGAAACCTGCGCTCTTGATATTATCGGTGCCAAATTTGAGCGTGATATTGAGCATGGCGAAATGATCACCATCAGCGAAGAAGGCGTGCAATCGATGCAGCCATTTGAAGTGCGTCCGTCAAAATTCTGTATCTTCGAATATGTTTATTTTGCACGTCCCGACAGTTTGCTTGAAGGCAAAAATGTTTATGAAATGCGCAAAAATATCGGCATTGAGCTAGCCCGCGAAATTAAAATTGATGCTGATGTAATTGTGCCAATTCCTGATTCGGGAGTTCCGGCGGCAATTGGTTATGCGCTTGAATCAAAAATTCCTTTCG
>CAIUFU010000023.1 GCA_903898475.1 uncultured Alphaproteobacteria bacterium
ATATTTTTTCCATTTTTAATTGAATTCTTATGAGCGAAATAAAATCGAAGGTTTCAAAAATTTGTAATGACGCTAAAAGAGCTAGTCGTGAAATCGCTGTTTTAGACACTGCAACCAAAGACCAAATTCTTGGTGAAGTGGTTAAGCTATTTAAAAAACACACGCAAAAAATCATCAAAGCCAACCAAAAAGATGTGAAGCTCGCTAAAGAGCGCAAGCTTGATGAAGCTAAAATTGACCGCCTAATTCTTGATGAAAAACGCATTATCGCTTTGGCAAATGCGGTGAAAGATATTATTAAACTTGCTGATCCGGTAGGCCGAATTCTTTACGACGCAACTCGCGATAATGGTCTGCACATTAGAAGAATTAGCACGCCGATTGGGGTTTTAATGGCGATTTTTGAATCGCGTCCAAATGTGGCGTCCGACGTTGCGGCTTTGTCACTTAAATCGGGCAATTCAGTAATTTTGCGCTGCGGTTCTGATTCCTTAAATTCTTCAAAAATCATCGTCGATATTTACCGCGAGGCTTTAGAAAAACTGGGCTTAAATAAAGATGCAGTAATTCTCGTGCCTTACGCTGAGCGCGAATATGTCACCGAACTTTTGCGCATGGAAAATCACATTGATGTTGTGATTCCGCGCGGCGGAAAATCGCTGATTAAAGCGGTGATGGAAAATACCAAAATTCCGGTCTTCAAACATCTTGATGGCAATTGCCACACTTACATTCACGAAAAAGCTGATTTTGACAAAGCCCGCAAAATTTTGCTTAACGCTAAAATGAGAAGATTGGGAATTTGCGGCGCCACTGAATCGCTTTTAATCGACAAAAAAATTGCCAAAAAAATTCTGCCTTTAATTGCTGATGATTTGGCTGCGGTTGCTTGCGAAATGCGCGGCGATGAAATTGCAGTTGAGCTTGATAAACGCATCAAGCTGGCCGATGACAAGGATTTTTCGACAGAATATTTGGATAAAATTATCTCGATTAAAATCGTTAAAGATATTGATGAAGCCATGAAGCATATCAGAATTTATGGCTCATCGCACACTGAAAGCATCATTACTGAAGATAAAGTTGCTGCGGCGAAATTTTTGAAAAAAGTCAATTCGGCAATCGTCATGCATAACGCCTCAACTCAATTTGCCGATGGCGGCGAATTTGGTTTGGGTGCGGAAGTTGGCATTGCCACCGGCAAGCTTCACGCTCGCGGTCCGGTGGGGTTGGAGCAATTGACGACTTACAAATATATTGTCGAAGCTGACTGCGGTTTGAGAAAATAATGGCGAATAATTTAGTCGAAAATCTCAGCAAAATCATCAGCAAACTTCCCGGCATGGGGCCAAGAATTGCTAAGCGCATCGTGCTACATTTGGCGTCAAATAAAGATAAAACTTTGCTGCCGCTAATTGCCAATTTGCAAATGCTCAATGATAAAATTCACAATTGCGAAACCTGTGGCAATCTTGACGAGGGCAGGGTTTGCGGCATTTGTTTAAATCAAAATCGCGATGAAAGTTTAATCTGCGTTATTGAAGAAGTTGCCGATTTATGGGCGATTGAGCGCGCCGAAAATTATCGCGGAAAATATCATGTTTTGGGTGGAAATCTCTCAGCAATTTCTGGAAAAACCATTGAAGACTTAAATTTGGATTCGCTTTATTCGCGTTTAAAATCGGGCAAAGTTATCGAGGTCATCATTGCAACTAGCGCAACGATTGACGGCCAAACTACGGCACATTTTTTGGCCGAAAGTTTAAAAGAATTTAACGTAAAAACCACGCGTCTGGCGCATGGAATTCCAATTGGTAGTGAGCTTGATTATTTAGACGAAGGTACTATAAGCATTGCTTTTAAAACTCGTAGCGAGTTTTAAATAATTTGTTGCAAAAAAATCTTTTCTTAATTTGATGCCTGCATCATAAGCTTCTCACAGTGTTTTCTCTTCAACTTTTAATTAATTAACATGAAAAAACTTTTTGTAATTTCTCTTTGTGCGGCATCTATTTTTAGCAGCTCTGCCTTTGCAAAAACTGAGGGTTCTTATTTTGGAGTCGATTTGTTGAACACCACTGTGAAATTTAACGATAGATATAGAAGCTATATTTCACCACAGA
>CAIUFU010000024.1 GCA_903898475.1 uncultured Alphaproteobacteria bacterium
ACTTTGGAAGAACTGCGAGAGAAAGCTCTCCACCTCTCTCGCAATGATTGAATTGGCGTTTGTGAGGTTGTTGCTTGTTCGGTAAGAAAGACTTAGGACGGGTTCTTAGAAGCCGCACCAACTAGAACATCGCCCAGACCGGAAGAGATGAGAATTTGATTTACTTTTGCTGCAGGAATGTAGGTGTCGATGGTGGTTTGGCGCGCTCTGCCGATTGATTCGGCGATGCCTTGAACTTTTGGAGTTAGGTTGGGAATAACTAATTCTACATTCGCTCTTTCTACCTGACGACTATATTTGGCATCGTAAGCTTTGATGGCGCTACCATGTTTATTATACATGCTAATTACAGCGGCAGATTCTTCTGCTGTTACTCCGGTGGTTAATCGATCTTCGTATAAACCAAATAGTTGGCTTTCAAAATAGCGACGTTTGGCAAGACCCGGAAGTTGATTTTTGTTAGTGCGATAACGGATTTGGTACCATGCTTCTGGTCTGTCATCATTCCAAAGTGCCTTTTTCAAGGCGCTACCGAGAGTGCCTTTACCGCCATTGAAGACAATTGAGAATAAAGCTAGGCGTTCGTAAGAGTTTTTAATTATAGAATCTGATGGAAGGTTAGAATCTTGGCGAATCCATTCATCAATTTTCTTTTCGTAGATTGTATCAGCCATCTGATCGAAAGCTCTATCCATCTCTGCAGCATCATCAAAAGCAAATTTAGCAGAAGAATCTCCTGAGCGCGCAGCCATAATTTGATTCAACCTCGCTTGAAGACTAGTGGCAGTTTGGTAAGAACTATTTTCTGCCACGGCGGATCTAACATCTTGTCGGAAATCAGAATCCGGTTTTATACCTACATTTGTATATTTCCCAAACATCCAACCTATTGCAAACTCTCTCCCTTCTTCTTTTCTTATATCTATACCAATTCCAATAGTAGGATCTCCATCTTCAGAGATTATATTTCCCTGCTTATCTTTTATGGTTAAATCAAAATAAACCTCTTCACGCGGCTCTTCCATTTTTTTGAGTATGGAGCGGCGTAAAGACGTATAAGTGGCGGCGTTGATTTCTTGAAATTCTAGCATGGTGAATACCTCGTTTTTTGGTTTAGTTATTTGGTTGGATTTGAATTCTTTGAGTTGGAAGTTGGTGAATTGGAAATGTTTAAAGCAGTTTTGTTTTTCCGTGCGTATTCATCCCAAATTCTTCGTGCAGCCTTTTTGACAATTTTGGTTCTGAGAGGAGTTAGGCTTATGGTGCATATAGGATATACAGCAAAAGCATCCGTCCGAACCATGCCAGGATCTCCTATATAAAAATGGTCGTAGTTATGCCACATGGTTTGAAATGGCTTTCCTTTATATAAAAAGAAATGACAACGATTTGCTATAGAACTGTGAGAGTTATAACCATCTGAAACAATAGATGGAACTGCATCGCTAACATAGCAAGACCAATCCTCTTCCATATGGTTGCTAAATTTTAACTGCACTATCTCTTCATTTTTGCCATCCTGATTGAGGTCAAGTTGAGTCTTGCGTAATACTGCTTTTGCTGAAACTGACTTAAATCTTTCTTCATAATTGGTGACCTCTTTTAACCATCTTTCAGATTTAATATATTTTGTAAAATCTTCCCGCGGAATATCTTGCCACTGAGGTGAAGTGAAATCCTTATACCTTTCTGGAATAACAAACTCTACATTCTCTGCAAAACCACTTTCTGTAAATCTTTTATTTTCTGGCTCATCAAGAATTCTTGCTGCAACTCGACACAATTCATTTTGGTCATCAGGCAAATAAGGCTCGCGACTTTTAACATAAAATGACTTAGTTTTCTGCGCTGACTTTTTTGGCTTAGATTCTGATTTTACCTCTTCCGCAAAGGACGAGTTAAAAAATAAAACAGTAAAAATTGTGAGTGCGAGAGTAAGAATTGTTTTAGAAGATTTCGTCATTTTATGTTTTTCGTTGTTGGTGATTTGAGGAAGCGGTTTCTGGTTAAATTTCTGTTTTCTTTTTTACAAAGAAATTCTCCGCAGTTGCTCAATTTGACATCGGCACTCTATTGCCCAAGTCATCAAACACAGCGAGTCCAACGCTAGACTGAGTGATTCCAGCGGCATCTTTGTATCTGGAGCAGAAAGTTGCTGCCATGAATTCTTTGCCACTTATTGGATCAACGTAAGCCACAGGAGCTGCGGCAGAAGTTACAGGAAGAGAATCGTGAAGTGGTTGAAATTCTAAAATTTCACCTTTGGCGTTAAAGCGCGCCACCACATATTGGTCGGTGATTGTGATATCAGCCCAGAAAATGATCTTGATTTGAAGCCAACTAGATATTTTGGGCAATATTGAAAACCAAAATATTTGGTTGCGCTTCGCAAAAAAACCACAATTCTGCCCCGCTTAATTTTTCCCCAAATTTTCCACCCAAAATGTTCATTCCTCTTCGCAACCACACAACTTATTCGCTGTGTAAAGGTGCCATTAAAATTCCTGAAATTGTTGAGCGCGCTGGCGCTTACAAACTTCCGGCTCTCGGCATTATGGATTGTCAAAATCTTTTTGCTGCTTTGGAGTTTTCTTCCGCCTGCAAAAAAGCCGGAATTCAGCCAATTTTGGGCTGTGAAATGTTGATTAATTTTGACGATGGCACGCGCAAAAATATGTCGAATGCCGACATCGAAAACTCTCTCGCCTTGCTGCCCTTGATTGCACACAATCAACAAGGCTACGAAAATTTAATGTATTTGGTCAGCCATTCTTTTTTGAATCGCCAAAGCGGCATTTCGCCACACATTACTTTTGATTTGCTCAAAGAAAAATCTGCCGGATTAATTGCTCTTTCTGGTGGCGTTGAAGGACCGATTGGCAAGCTTTTAGCTGAAGACCAAGATAAAAAAGTTGCCGATTTAATCAGCGAATTCTCACAAATTTTTCCAAGTAATTTCTACATCGAAATCACTCGCCACAAAACAAAAGCAGAAGAAAAACTCGAAGCAAAATTTATTGAACTCGCCTTCAAACACTCTCTGCCGCTGGTTGCAACTAATGACGTTTATTTTTTAACGCGCGAAATGCACGAGGCGCAAGACATTCTAACTTGCGTTGGGCAAGGCAGATTTTTCTTTGACGCTGATCGCAAAAAAATTTCCGAGGAACAATATTTTAAAAACCAAACCGAGCTTGAAGCCTTATTTAGCGACATTCCAGAAGCTATTGAAAACACCGTAAATATCGCAAAAAAATGTCACGTGATGGCATTTGAACGCCCGCCAACTTTGCCGAAATTTAGTAATGAAATTGGTTTTGACGAAGCTGAAGAATTAAAAAAACAATCAAGTGAAGGCTTGCGAATCAGGCTTGCGCGCAAATTTGCTCTTGAAGAAACTTTCGCCTCAAAACAAAAAGAAATTGAAGTTGAATATTTTGCCCGCCTCGATTTTGAGCTTTCGGTGATTTTAAAAATGAACTTCTCGGGATATTTCTTAATCGTATCTGACTTCATTAAATGGGCTAAAAATAACGACATTCCGGTTGGCCCCGGAAGAGGCTCGGGCGCTGGTTCAATTGTTGCTTGGTCATTACAAATTACCGATCTTGATCCAATTCGTTTCGGCCTACTTTTCGAGCGTTTTTTGAATCCAGATCGTGTCTCAATGCCCGATTTTGATATCGACTTTTGTCAATCACGTCGCGACGAAGTAATTGACTATGTACAGTCAAAGTATGGCAAAGATTATGTTGCTCAAATTATTACTTTTGGAAAATTGCAAGCCCGCGCGGTGTTGAAAGACGTGGGTCGCGTGCTGCAAATGCCTTACAATCAAGTGGATCGAATTTGCAAATTGATTCCCTTCAACGCCATCGAAGCCGTAACTTTAGAAAAGGCGATCGAGATGGATAAAGACTTGCAGCAAGCAATTCGCGAAGATCCACAAGTTACCAAATTAGTTGACATTGGGCTAAAACTTGAAGGCCTAAATCGTCACGCCTCAACTCACGCAGCCGGCGTGGTTATTGGCGACAAGCCACTTCACGAAATTTGCGCCCTCTACAATGACGAAGGCTCAACCATGCCCGCTGTAGGCTATTCAATGAAATATGCTGAGAATGCCGGATTGGTAAAATTCGACTTTTTGGGACTAAAAACCCTCACGACAATTTTTGAAACCGTGAAGCTAATTGAAAAAACTCGCGGCATTAAAATTGATATTACCAACCTAAAACTCGACGACGCTGAAACCTTCCGCATGCTTGGCACGGGAGACTCCATCGGCGTTTTCCAAATCGAGTCTTCGGGAATGAGGTCGGTGCTGCGCCAAATGAAAGCCGATAAAATTGAAGATATTATCGCCCTGATTTCGCTTTATCGCCCGGGCCCGATGGATAACATTCCAACCTACATTCGCCGCAAACATGGTGAGGAAAAAATTGTTTATCCGCATCCGCTTTTGGAAGTTTGTTTGAAAGAAACTTACGGCGTAATTGTTTACCAAGAACAAGTAATGGAAATTGCCAAAGTTCTTGCCGGATACAGCCTTGGAGCTGCAGATTTGCTGCGTCGCGCTATGGGTAAAAAAATTAAAGAAGAAATGGATCAACAGCGCGCAATTTTCACGCAGGGCGCGATGAAAAATGGTGTGCCAGAAAAACAAGCCGGAGAAATTTTTGACCTCGTAGATAAATTTGCCGGCTACGGTTTTAACAAATCACACGCCGCGGCATACGCTTTGATTTCTTACCAAACCGCTTATTTGCGCGCGCATTTTCTGCCGGAGTTTTTGACGGCTTCAATCAATCTCGAAATCGATAATACCGACAAAATTAACATCTTTTTGCAAGTGGCAAAAAGCCACGGCATTCCTGTTTTGGCGCCGAATTTGAATGAGAGTGAGGCATATTTTAGTGTGGAGAGAGTGAATTAAATTAGCCTGACCGCACACAACACACACCCAAGTCATGCTGAGCCTGTCGAAGCATGATTCAAGGTACCGAGGCCTGAATCATGCTTCGACAGGCTCAGCATGACATCAAAAATAATTTCTTCCCCAAATGGACTACAAAATAAAACTCTCCCAACTTCGCGAATCATGCGTTCTCGTAAAAACTCCCGCTGATGCTCAAGGATTTTTAACCGCGGAAATCGCCAAAAATTTTACCGATTCTGACATTGTTTTTGTTGCCGAAAACGACTCAGAAATGGATCTCATCCAAAAACAAATTAGTTTTTTTGCACCTCACCTCGAAGTACTAAACTTCTACGCTTGGGACTGTTTGCCTTATGATCGCGCTTCACCAAAACAGGCGATTTTATCTAATCGCATCAAGGCACTTTATCGCCTTGCGACGCGCGGAAAAAATCAGAAATTTTTTATCATCACTTCAGTAAATTCACTTTTACAAAAAACCATCGCGCCCACACAAATCAACGATTTGGGGCTGTATTTACAAGTTGGCAGCAAAATTTCTTTGCCACAAATTGCCGAATTTTTAACAGCCAAAGGATATTCGCGTGAGGCTTGCGCCAACAATGTGGGCGAGTTTGCGGTGCGCGGTGGAATTGTTGACGTGGTGATGCAGCAAGCTTTTGATTTAATCGGCTACCGCATTGATTTTTTTGGCAATGAAGTTGAATCAATCAAGGCCTTTGACCCAATCACCCAAATCACGCAGGAAGCGCTCAAAAGCTTAGAAATTTTGCCAGCATCCGAAGTAATAATGAGCAAAAATACCGTTGAGAATTTTCGCCAAAAATATCGCCAAACTTTTGGCGCCGCGGTTGACGACCAACTTTACAGCGCAATTTCTGAAATGCGCGGATACGCGGGAATGGAGCATTGGCTGCCATTTTTCTACAGTGAAAATTTAGTAAGTTTTTTTGATTACCTAAAAAATCCTGTCGCATTTTTTGACGATAAAATTTTTGCCGCAGCCCAAAATCAAAGCGATTTAATTCAAGAATATTACCAAGCGCGAGTCGCTGAACTCAAGATTCGCGACGGTTCAATTTATAGTCCAGTTGCACCCGAGCTGCTTTATTTTTCAGCTGCGGAACTACGAAAAAATTTAGAAAAAAATATCACAATTCGTTTTAACCAATTTGAAGTTTCTGAAAAAGACAGCCGAATTTTAGATTTAGAAATCAAGCCGATGCCAGATTTTGCGCTGGCTGGTCGCACCAACACGCGTGACCCAATCGAGTTGATGAATGAATTTATTTTAAGTAATTCTGGCGCAAAAAACGTGACGATTGCTTGCCTCACTGAAAGCTTTCGCGATCGCATTACTAAAGTTTTTTTCGACTACGGAATTACCTCGCAAGAAATCACAAAATTTTCTGACACCCACAATGTAAAACGTGGCAAAGCGGCAATCTGCGTGCTGCCAATGCATTTTGGATTTTACACTTCCGACACCATGTTAATTGGTGAACAGGCAATTTTTGGCGAAAAAGTTCTGCGCAAAAAAAATAATAAAGCAGCGTCGCAAAGATTAATTGATGAAGGTTTGAGCATTCAGTTGGGCGAGCTGGTGGTACATCGCGATCACGGTATCGGCAAGTTTGACGGCATTCACCTGATCGCAGCTGGCGGCATTAAAACCGACATGATTAAAATTTTGTACGGCGCTGGCGACACGCTATTTGTGCCGGTTGACGACATTAATTTAATTTCTCGTTACGGCGCGGATAATCCGCTAATTCAGCTTGATCGTTTGGGTGCGGGTGCGTGGAAAAATCGCAAAGATAAAGTCAGAAAAAGAATTAAAGTTGCCGCCGAAGAACTCTTAAAAATCGCCGCAGCGCGCCATTTAAAAAAAGCGCCAATTTTTGTTGCCGACCAACATTTTTACGACGAATTCAAATTAAAATTCGGCTTTGTTGAAACCGAAGATCAAGCCAAAGCAATTGACGAAGTTGAAGAAGATTTGCGCAAAGGCTCACCAATGGATCGCTTAATTTGTGGCGATGTGGGATTTGGCAAAACCGAAGTTGCTTTGCGCGCGGCTGCTACTGTTGCAGGCTCTCCCGGCAAAACTCAAATTGCTCTTGTCGCACCAACCACCCTTTTAGTTCGCCAACATTACAAAAATTTTGTTAAAAGATTTGCCGGAACTGACATTAAAATTGCTCAACTCTCAAGACTTGTCACCGCTACTGACGCCAAAAAAATTCGCCAAGATTTAGAAAGAGGTGACGTGCAAATTGTCATTGGCACACACGCACTTTTGCAAAAAACTATTAAATTTAGAAATCTCGGCCTCGTAATTATTGACGAGGAGCAGCATTTCGGCGTGGCGCAAAAAGAGCGTTTGAAAGAGCTACGCAACGAAGTTCACATTTTGACACTTTCAGCAACGCCAATTCCGCGCACTTTGCAAATGTCGTTAACCGGCGTTAAAGATTTGAGTTTGATTTCAACGCCTCCGCTTGATCGCTTGGCGGTGCGCAATTTTGTGATGCCTTACGATTCGGTGATTGTGCGCGAGGCGGTGCTGCGCGAGCATAATCGGGGTGGACGCGTATTTTTTGTGGTGCCAAGAATTCGCGATATTGAAGAGATGGAACCGCGTTTAAAAATTTTGCTACCCGAAATTAAAATCGCTCACGGACATGGTCAAATGCCAGCCGCCCAGCTTGATAAAATTATGAATGATTTTGCTGATGGCAAAATCGACATGCTGCTTTCAACAACAATTGTTGAATCGGGAATCGATATTTCTGACGCCAATACCATGATTATTTATAAGCCTGAAATGTTTGGGCTGGCGCAGCTTTATCAAATTCGCGGTCGCGTTGGTCGCGGCAAGGTTCGCGCTTACGCTTATTTCATGCTCGATCATCGCAAAAAAACCTCAGAAGATTCGCGCAAGAAATTGGAAGTGATGCAAAATCTCGATTCACTGGGCATTGGTTTTACCATCGCTTCTCATGATATGGATATTCGCGGCAGTGGAAATTTGCTTGGAGATGAGCAATCAGGTCACGTTCGCGAAACTGGTGTGGAGCTTTACCAACAAATGCTTCTTGAGACGATTGAAGAATTAAAAAATGCCAACCCACAAAGCAAAACAACTGCTGACCAAACGCTGGAAACTGATTATTCGGTGCAAATTAAACTCGGAATTTCGCTGCTAATTCCGGAAGATTACATGCAGGATTTAAGCCTGCGCATGAGCTTCTACAAAAAAATTGCGACAATTAAAAATGACGGCGATCAGGAGAATTTAATCAACGAAATGACTGATCGTTTTGGTAAAGTTCCGTTAGAAATTTTAAACCTGATGGAAATTGCTAAACTGAAATCTCTTTGCAAAAAACTTGGTGTGGAAAAATTGGAAGCAGCATCTGAAGGAATTTTAATCAGCTTTAAAGACAATAAATTCGCAGCTCCCGACAATTTATTGCAACTGGTTTTTGCCAGCAAAAATAAAATTAAAATTCACGTGGGACAAAAAATTCTTTTCATTTGTGATGTGAAATCTCCGAGCTTAAAGATTTCAGCAGCGCAAAATGTTTTAACTCAATTGCAAAAATTGCTGTAGCCCTCCGCGTCACCCCGTCGAATGACGGGGTCTACAGAGCCGAAGATACAGAAGTAAAAATAAAACTCTGAACTTGTAACACCATGGACCCCGTCATTCGACGGGGTGACACTGAACGTAAGAATGAGAAAAATAAAAATGGGAAATTTTTTTGAAGAAGTTTTAGCGGAAGAGTTAAAGAAGCAGCTTGCTGCTGAAGCAAAGAAAAAGGCCGAAGAAGATGATGATGAAAATTTTATTCGCAAAGATGAGCCTCAAGAAGTAGTCGAAAAAACCGAAGAAAAATCTTTCGACCTCATTTCCAAATTAAAAAATTTGGTTTTTCCAAAAAATAATCAGCAACGAAATTTAGCGCGCGAAACTGGTGGGCTTGAGGTTGAGAAGAAAAAAGAAAGCTCCGAAAAAGATGTGTGGGACGGGCGTTCAGAAGAAGTTGATAAAATGGGCTCAACCGATGTTTTTAACACTAGCGGCATGCGCTCGGTGATTTGGAAGAAAAAACGTGAGAAGATGGCAGCTAAACACGCCATGGATGCAGCTTCCGCAGTGGGGGTAAAATTAAAAGGTAAAGTGACCGTGCAGGATGGAATTGCTGTAGTGCCCACGCAGGGATATGTGGCGCGCCTGAAAAATTTAAGACAAGATCACAGCGGGCTTAATAATGATAACAGTGGAATGTCGCGCTAAAAAAAGGCGTAATTAAAATTTTAGTTACGCCAAATTTTTAGTATCTCACGATAACCACACCTTTTCCTCCGGCTCCAGATATTACGTTTGAAGATGTTGCACCACCACCACTACCAGTATTTACGGCACCGGCAGTAGCTCCAACGCCACTATTATTCGAACCATTACCTCCAACGCCACTACTACCTCCAGAACCACCAGATGATCCAGTACCGCCGCCGCCGGCAGCATAAACAACTGAAACACCAGTAATACTATCAGATATTCCGGAGCCTCCATTAAGAACAGCTCCAGCAGATCCGGCTCCACCGCCACCACCGCCAGATACACAAGCAGAAGAAGCGCCACCATTATTACCTACATTTAGCACTGTGGTCATGGTTCCAGTTATTGTGCCAGAAGTTGCGGCGCCACCATTATTACCACAGTGGCCTCCTCCTCCGGAACCGCCAGCAAGCCCAGGACCAGTTCCTTGACCACCGCCACCGCCACCGCCAGCAGCAGATAGTGTGATTCCGCTTCCCACAAATGAACTTAATGATCCTGAATTACCAGCGCCTGCAGTAACACCACTGCCTCCATTGCCAACTGTTACAGTATAGCTGGTGCTACTGCTACCGGTCGTAAAGCCGGAAATTTTTATCATCCTGCCTGCGCCGCCGCCGCCGACAGCTGCAACGGAGCTACTGTGTCCACCACCAGCACCGCCGCCGCCAATCACTAAAACTTGAATCGATTTGGCGGCTGGACAAGTTAATGTTCCAGAAGAAGTGAATATATGAATCGTCGATCCCGGAACTGTCGTGGTATCAACCACACCACCACCAGTACAACGAGCAACTGAGCAAGATCCAGTAAGGCTGGTTGCTGCACCAGCTGAGGTGCAAGTGTAATTGATTGTTCCGATGTAACCTGCGGCGTCACAACTAAAACTTCCACTTCCGGCAGTGGAATAAACAAGACCAGTTTGAGCATTGTAACCGGTTCCGGCTGCAGCGGTACAGGTAATCGCTGTACAGCTTCCAGTTATTGTCGCAGCACCTGCTGACGTACAAGTGTAAGATGGCACCGGAGAACTACTAGCTGCGTATCCTACTTGGCATGGCGAAGAAATTGCTGTCGCGCTTGAGGCATAAGCCAGACCAGTTGCGTTGTTAAAACCACTGACACTGGTAATTGAGCAAGTAATTGGTGTACAACTTCCACTAATTGATGCAGCTCCCGAACTTTTACAAGTGTAAGTCGGAGATCCAGAATATCCCGCTTGGCATGGTGAAGAGATTGCCGTGGCGCTTGCAGCGTAAGCAAGACCGCTTTTGTCATTAAAACCAGTGACACCCGTAATTGAGCAAGTAGTTGTGGTACAACTTCCACTAATTGAAGCAGCCCCAGATGAGGTGCAGGTGTATGTTGGAGTACCAGAATATCCCGCTTGGCACGCAGCAGAAATCGCCGTGGCACTCGTCGCATAAGCAAGACCCGTTGTATTGTTAAAACCACTAACACCAGTAATTGAGCAAGTAATTGGTGTACAACTTCCTGTAATTGATGCGGCTCCTGCCGTAGTGCAAGTGTAAGTCGGAGATCCCGTGTATCCGGCTTGGCACGGTGAAGAAATTGCTGTGGCGCTTGCAGCGTAAGCAAGTCCAGTTTTGTCATTAAAACCAGTAACACCAGTAATTGAGCAAGCTGTTACCGCGCAGCTTCCAACTGGATTTAGATTACCGTTAGAACAATTGTAGGTGACACTTCCCGAATATCCTGCCGCGCTATTACAAGTTAAAGTTCCCGAAGCCCCATCATTTACTTGTGTTGGCGTTGAAATTCCCGTCACAACTGAAGTTGAACAAGCATTGTCACAGCCCCCTTCAGTTACAATGCCATTGAGGCAAGTTGGGTTGCTGTCGCTTCCTCCTCCGGTAGCCGCAGTATTAGCACTGCTACGATTAAGTTTTCTGGTCCATTTTTTCCCGAGATAATCTTCGACTGTTTTTCTTGATTCATTGGTCAGAGCTTTGGTGAAAATAGCGATTTCACCAATTTCTCCGGTATAGCCTTTGCCAATTGCTAAGGTTGTTACTCCAGAAAGCTGCGCAGTATTTGCGGCATCTTGCGCCGCCAAAATTCCGTTAATGTAAGTTTTTTTGCCACCAGTTGAATCTTGTACAAAGGTGAAAAGGCGCGCCTTGTCTGTTGAATCAGCATAAGCGCTGACTTTTGGACTGACCGTGTAATTAGTAGAATTTTGATTGTGAGCAATCACGCCATCACTTGCATATCCTAATTCTAGCTTGTTATCAGCGACATCGCTGCTGTTAGTGGTGCTAAGAAAAAATCCGGCATTTGCCGCCTGTCTTTTTTCCAAAACAACAATCGTGTAATCAGTGCCGTTTAAATAACTGGCATCAGCGATTTTTAAATAATCGGAAGTGCTGCCCGAAAATTTTACCGCGTGAACATAATTAATCGTGTTAGAATAAACTGGACCAGCACCCACCTTTGAAATTGTTGATTTATTGCCAGTAGAATTCTGGTCATTCCAAGTGCTAATTGCAGCGGAATCATTGTTTTCAGAATCGGCAAAGCTGGTTTCTAAACTGCTTTCCAGCCAGAGAGCAGTGCTAGAAATTCCTGCAATTGGCGAAGCTTGAGTTAGAGCTTTAGCAGATTGGAGACGAGCTTTTTTGATTAAAGAACTGGCTGTGAAGACACCTGCGATCATGATGCCAATAATGAGTATTGCGACCGCAACCTCAATTAACGAGAAAGCCTTATACTTGCTGCGATACCATTTTTTATTCTTCATTTGTTTCACCAAAGTTTATTAAATTAAACCGCCGCCAACTTTTCGATCAGTCGCGCAAACCAACTATTTTTACTCTCAAAACCATCTTTGATTTTTTCTTTCATATGCAAATTGCGCAAAAACACCAACATCCCCAAAGAGCATGAATGCGTAGGGTTCAAAACTTCTGACGCCACTGATTCTAGTTTGTTTGGATAACCAATGCGGACATTTTTCTCGAATACTTCTGAAGCCAATTTATCGATTCCAACAATCGAAGTTACACCACCCGTTAGCACAATATTTCCCAATTTATAAACCGAGATTCCCGACTTTTCTAAAATTGTTTTCACCGATTCAAACATCTCTTCCAGCCTTGATTGGATAATGTCGCGAAGTTCAGCGCGAGTGATTTGAATCATCTCTTGCGTGTCCGAATCGATGAATTTCATTTTAATCATTTCTCTTTCTTCGATCGGACTAATCAACAGCGAACTATTGAGATTTTTGATTTTTTCTGCGGCATCAAAACTAATATTTAAAATAGTCGAGATGTCTTTGGTGATATGCACCCCGCCGATTGGCGAGTGACCAACGTGAATTAATTTTCCTTCAAGAATAATTGAAAAAGAAGTGGAGCTGCCGCCAATGTCGATTAGCAAAGATCCTAAATCCATCTCATTGTCAGAAAGGCATGAAAGCCCAGATACGTAAGGCTCAACTACATAATTATTCACCGACAACTGACATCTTCTTAAGCAATTTTCGATATTTTTAATGGTGGTTTGCGACGTTGAAACAACGTGAAATTTTGCGTAAAGCGTTTCACCCGACATATAGCGCGGATTCACCACTGGCGCTGAATCGTCAATACGATATTGCAGCGGAATTAAGTGAATTATCTCGCGATTATTTTTTTTGAATTCAGCACGAATTTTTGCTGCAAGAACTGCGATATCTGACGCTTTGACAATATCTGAGGCGATTTTGGTGCTAACTTCTTTGCGAGTGGAAATTACCTGACTTCCCGAAATGCCAATCAGCAAACGATCAATGTTAAAGCCCGCCATTCTCTCAGCTTCTGACACCACATTGGTAATTGATTTTTGCGCCAAACGCATGTCAGAAATCGCACTCGCCAAAATGCCGCGCGACTCTTTGTGACCATAGCCCACAATCTGCACATCGTCATTGGTGATTGATGCAATCATGCACACCAATTTCGACGAGCCCATATCAAGGCAAGCAACAATTTTTCCTTTTTTAAAGTTTTTGGACATGGAGAAAATTAAGTTTTACAGGCTTTTAAGTTCTTTTATCACCGAATCGTCATATTCAAGATAAACTTTATCTAAGACGCGTAGGTCGATCACCTTTAGTCCCACGATGGAGCCGGGCATGTTGTAAATCTTTATTAAGCGGCGCCAAGCTTCAGAAATATTATTTTCAGGCAATTTAATTAGCAGGCCATTTTCAAAACGAATATCCCATCTGCGATTCGAAACCCAAGTTGCCGAATAAACATTGGCGCTCAAATTTAGGTCAGCAGTAAAAATATTAAATAGTGATTTGGCGTTAACATTGGCGCCATTTCCAGACAGAATCACCATATGCTTAAACTCTTCCAAATCTTCAAAGGGAACTAGATTGCCTTCTTTGTCGGTTAAATATTTTTCACCTTCATTTTGCCAAATCGCAATTGGCACATATTCGGTGATCGAGATGTTTAAAATATTGGGCATGCTGCGCGTGATCGTCACCTGATTCAC
Source organism: uncultured Alphaproteobacteria bacterium (assembly GCA_903898475.1). GTDB lineage: Bacteria > Pseudomonadota > Alphaproteobacteria > Rickettsiales > UBA1997 > UBA2645. The sequence continues at coordinate 13,797 of CAIUFU010000024.1, forward strand.
CCAAGGTAGCTGCGATTTTATTTGCTCAATCAAGCCCTGAATTAAAGGCTGGTAATCGCCTGAATCATTTTTAGTAATTTGCTTTTGCGCTTGTTCTACCAGCTCAAGAATCTGCTCTTTTTGCACGTGAACATTACCACTAATATTGATTTGGCCGAATTCTTGATGATCTAAATTGAGATAGTGAAAAAAGTAAAAACTCGATTTTTTATAGATGGTGTCAAGTTGATGCGGCTTAAAAAATTTCAACAGCACAAAAATCAAAATCAGCAGCGTGATTAATATCAGCAGCGATTTAACGATGAATGGCAGAAAGACTTGATGAAAAAAATTTCTGACTTTTCGCGAGAGTTGATTGGTAAGAAAAAAATTTCTGATTTTATCATTCATCCTACGCGCGCCGTTTTGACTAAAAATTCGACAATTTCTTCAAAAGAAATTCCGACATGTTTAGCAATTTTTGGAACTAACGAAGTGGCCGTAAATCCGGGATGAGTATTGACCTCAAGCAAGTAAAACTGGTCATCGCCGCCATCTTTGTTATTTAAAATAAAATCAACTCTGCTGACACCGCGACATCCAACAACTTCATGACATTTCGCCGCTAAATCTAAAACTTCGGCATATTTCTCAGCGCTGATTTCTGCTGGCATTACGTAATCAGTCATGCCCGCAGTGTATTTACATTTGTAATCGTAGAAAAGTCCGTGAGGCCTGATTTCAATGGCGCCCAAAGCTTTTCCATCCATCACTGCAACTTGAATTTCTTGTCCGGCTAAATATTTTTCGACAATAATTTCATCACCATATTTCCATTCATATTGCGAAAAATCGAACTGCATATTTGGCAAAATAACTTCAACGCCAACACTTGATCCTTCGTTGATTGGCTTGATTACGAAAGGCTTGCCAACTGCAAAAATTTTCTCTTTATTTTGCACATCTTCGCCTTTTTTCAAAATTTCGTAATGCGGAATTTTAGCGCCGACAGTTGCGCAAACTTTTCTGGTCAAGACTTTGTCCATACAAAGCGCTGACGCGACAATTCCGCTATGAGTGTAGGGAATTTCAAGAATGTCGCAAACGCCCTGAATTCGTCCATCTTCACCATTAGTGCCGTGCAGCGCGTTAAAAATAATGTCGGGCTTAACTTCTTGTAATTGCTCAAAAATATTGTGCGAAAAATCAATTTTGGTTGCTTTGTAACCAAGTTTGCAAAGCGCTTCAAATGCCGCCTCTCCTGAACGCAATGAAACTTCTCTTTCTGAATTCCAGCCGCCCATCAAAACGGCAATATGTTTGTTTTTCATGTTATTTTTTGTCTGATTTTGCCAATGCAGTTGCCTGAGCAACTTCTTTTTCCAAGCTGGTTTGTGACTTTAATTCTTCAATTACATAGGCGCAAAGATCTTCAAAAGGTACGCGATTTTTAATCGAAATTTCTGATAATTTTGCGAATGAGTCCATGATGTCATTAGGAATGGTGCCGCCTTTGGTTTGTGCCAACCATTTGCTTTGAAAATTTAGCGGATGCGGCGAATTCACTGCCGGAGTGCCAATGTAAATTGTGACGGGAGATTTTTGTCCGCCAAAATCGCAATTTGCTGTAAATTTTTTTGCCATGGGAAATTTAGATAATTGCTACGAAAGATTGGTTGGTAAAATTTGCTTTTTTGTAGTCCAAATTGCTGCCAATCTCGATTTCGTTTTGATTAAAAAATAATTTTTTTACTTTGCCATTCATAAGTTCAACAAGCGCCTGACCTGCTGCTGTGTCCCATTCCATTGAAGGACGAAAATGCAAATAAAGATGTGAATCTCCTTCCAGCAAACGAAAAAATTTTATCGCTGAAGAAAGTTTTTCTACGCGATAATTATGAGCAAAATCTGGATGGATTTGCGTGACGTAACTTTCAATATCAGCGTCTTTGGTGCGAGCGCTGGTAACGATCTGCAGCATTGACAGATCCATTTCAATAGCTTCTAAAACTTCTTCTGCGCCATCAAAATAGCGACTAATAATTTTATCTTCGTGATTCGAAAAAATCATTTTTCCACCTTCAAAAAGTGGCGCGTAAATCAAGCCGAAAATCGCTTTTTTATCTTTTATCAAAGCAATATTTACTGCAAATTCAACGCTGCCCGAAACGAAGCTGGACGTGCCATCAATTGGGTCGATTAGAAAAAAAACCTCGTCAGAAATTTCACGCAAATTTCCCTCTTCACAGATCACCGGAATTTGCGGAAATTCTTGCGACAATTTCTCACGCAAAAATTCACTCACTGCCGTGTCGGCGGAGGTTACTTGCGAACCATCTGATTTTTTTTCGACGCTAAATTTTTTTGATTTAAATGCTAAAGTCGCAATTTCACCGGCCTCAATCGCCCATAAAACAATTTTATTACACTGAGTTTCGTTAAAAAATGACTGCACTATTTTCTGAATTTAATGATGAGTTTTCCGGCAAAAAATGAAATTGCTGAAGAAAAAAATAAAAAAGGAAAAGCCAAAATTGGTTGGCTGGAAGTTTCAAGAATCACCATCGCCGCCGTAAATGGCATGCCCAAAACCGGACTTAAAAATGCGACCATGCCACTTAAAATAAAAATTTTAATATCGATGCCAATCATTAAATGGCCAAATAGAGAGCCGATGCCAGCGCCAATTGCAATGGCTGGGGCCACTAATCCACCGGCGCATCCTGAAATAAAAGTGACCATTGTATTTACCAATCTAGCCAAAACTTCTTGGTAAGAAAAAAAGCTGTAAGCGCCGCTAAGCGCATCCTGAGCGCTTTTGATGCCCCCAGAAAAAGAATGAATGCCGCCGTAAATACTAACAATCGACACCAGAAATCCGGCAGAAATTGGTATTAAATGCCATAAATTCGATTTGATTTTTGCCGTTTTTGCGTAAAGCGCGACGCTGATTTCTTTGAAGAAAAACGCCGCGATGCCACAAACCATGGCAATCAAGGCGATGATGATTAATTCTAGCCCAAACCAAAAATGCAGATTGTACGTGGCAAAAAGCGGATCGGTTTTGTGCAAAATTATGATAACCACAAAAAGCGCGATTGCCGTTAAAAAAATATCATCGAGAAAATTTTTTGACTTTGCCGAAAATAATTTTTCGACGATGTAGATGAAGCCCGCGATTGGCGCGTGAAATGCGACAGCAAAACCGGCGGCGCTGCCCGCAAAAATCCAAGTTTCTAAATTAATTTTTGGTAGAAATTTTTTAAATTTTTGCGCCGCAACGGCAAAAAAACTGGCCGAAATATAAACTGATGGCGCTTCTCTTCCCAAGGCTCCACCGCCAAATGTTGATGCCAGAGAACTCGCTGCGTTAACAATTGCTGAGTGAAAATTTAGTTTAGTTGAAACTTCATCGAGAGAGTTGGGGGCTTTTTTCAATCGCATTAGCGAAGTTTCAATATGCGTTGCAGTATTTCCCGCAGAATTTTTGGCAAATTTACGACAAAGATAAGCTGATCCCCAAAAGAAAATTGGCGGCACAAAAAAAGCCAGCAGCGGATTAATCAATAACCGCTCTTTCGCCTCGATGCCAAAATCAAAAAATAACTTGCAATATTCTAATATAAAAAAGGAAGAGGCGATGGTGGTTACAATTAACAGTACCAGAACCTTGGGGTCTTTTGAAAATATTGATTTTGCCACGCTATTTGCTTTGAATTTGATTATATTCGCGAGCTAATTCGGCGTAGTTATCTGCCGAAATTTTAATGTAGTTTTTTTCTTCCTCGGTCATGTCGCGAAAATATTTCGCTGGATTTCCCGCCCAGATTTGTCCGCTTTTTACCACGCGCTTTGGAGTTAGAACCGCACCCGCCGCAAGCATGCCATAAGTTTCAATTCGCGCCAAATCCATGACGATAGAACCCATGCCAACAAAGGCATAATCTTCAATGATGCAGGCGTGAACTATTGCGCCATGTCCGATTGTTACGTTGCTGCCAATCAACACTGGAGCGCCTTCGGCACCAGTTTTATTTTGCGCGTGATGCGGCCTGGTTCCGTGCAAAACGCAATTATCTTGGATGTTGGTATTTTCGCCGACGACGATTTTTGTAACGTCGCCACGCAAAACACAACCGTACCAAATGCCCGAATTTTTTCCGATTTTTACGTCACCAGAAATTACCGTGTTTGCTGCGATAAAGGCAGATGAATCAATAGTTGGCGCTATGCCGCGATAGGTTAGAATATTTTTCATGAATAAAGTCCTGTTGGAATGTTGAAGGTAAAAAACTCTGGTGAGAAAACTTAGATTCACGAATCCAATCATGCATCATCTTCAGATGGCAATAAAACAAAAAAGTAAAATCTGGTCACTCTGAACTTACAAAAAGCTGGCAAATAAAATTTGCGAGAGAGTTAACTAAATTAACTCCTCAAATTCCTTAATCGCGTAGCGATCTGTCATCCCTGCGACGTAATCAGAAACTAAAGTTGCTAATTCTTGTGGCTCAGAAATTTTTGCGGCAAGCTCGGCATGCTTGTCAGGCAGGCAGTTTGGGCTTTTTAGGTAAAAATCAAAAAGGCCGCCGACAATTTTTTGAGCATTGGCTGTCATGCGATTAACCGTGGAATGACGGTACATGTTGGACATTAAAAACTTTTTTAAAGCTTGATGCGCCAATTCCATTTCTGGCGAAAAATGCACTAGAGATTTTCCGGCCTTACGCACGTCTTCTTCGCTTTGAATTTTATTTTCGACGAGATTTTTTTGGGCGGTATCTATTACATCCATCACCATCGCCAAAGTCAGGCGCTTCTTCGCCTCACCCACCAACAACTCTCTTTGGATGTTGGGATGTTTTGCTAAAATTTCTTGATAAATTTCGCCAATCAACGGCAGTAAAAAAAGCTCTTCAACTTGAAATAGATCGGCCCGCAAACCATCTTCAATATCGTGATTATTGTAAGCGATGTCGTCGGAAATTGCTGAAATTTGTGACTCGATTGAAGGGAAGTTTTTGATGTCTAAATCGTACTTATTATTATATTCCTTGATGTAGCCATGCAGCTTTGATTCGTCAGTGATCGGGCCATTATGTTTAACCACGCCTTCCAACATTTCCCAAGATAAATTTAAGCCTTCAAATTCGATAAAACGCGTCTCGATTTTGGTGATTAATTTTAGCGTGTGAGCATTGTGCGAAAATCCGCCGAAAGCGCGCATTTTTTCATTTAGCGCATCTTCACCGGCGTGACCAAACGGAGTGTGGCCAAGGTCGTGGGCTAGCGAAACAATTTCAGCTAAATCTTTATTCACTTTCAAAGCCCCCGCAATCCAACGCGCGATTTGTGCAACTTCTAATGAGTGAGTTAAACGCGTGCGGTAATGGTCGCCCTCGTGATTTACGAAAACTTGCGTCTTGTATTGCAAGCGGCGAAAGGCTGAAGAGTTAATGATGCGATCACGATCACGGCCAAAAATTGAGCGATATTTTGCGTCATCATAATCTTCTAAATAGAAGCGTCCGCGTGATTTTTCTTCGTCAACGGCAAATGGCGCAAGTTCAAAATTTATCATTTTAGGACGCGTGTGATTACAAAAATTACCACCAATGTCACAAACACAATGCCCATGGCAATGACGCTGGCTTTAAGCATGATTGTTGCGGGTTCTGGAACGTAATCTGGTTGTTCTTTTTTCATTTTTATTTCCGTAAAAAATATTTTTCAGCGCCGTTAAGTTCGCTTTTAACGATGAATAATCTGTAGTTCGCCTCAACGCCCAAAAAGGTTTGCGAGATGTCGCTAAGTATGGCGCGTGATGAATAATATCCGTGGCCCAGCCCCAAATAAGTGTCGTCAAGTGCGCCAACATTAATCACGTCAATATCTTCAAAAAGCGTGCAGGCGCCGAGACGATCATTTTTATTGAAAGTTCTTGAAGCCATCATCGCCTTGTCGTTGTAAGAGCAATAGACAGTTGTTTTGTCGCTGACTTTTTTAATATTTTTAACGATCGGCCCAAAATCATTAGCACCAAAATCCGGCGCATTTAAAATCAGGTGATTAATTAAAAGTTTGCCGCTTGGCGATTCGCCCAATTCTTTCAAGGCCGGAAGCACCACTTGATGCCCCATTGAATGCACCATTAAATTAATTTTAATTTCACTTTTTTGCAGGCTGAGCAAAAAATCTTTGAAAGTTGATATCGAAGCTCGAGCCGCTGCCGAATTTTTGTCATAGGTTTTGTTCAATAAATTTTGCTCGATAAATCCATCACCCGCACCAGCCGGCCAAGTAAACAAAATAACCGGCCCCTGATATTTTAGATCATAAGCAATTTGCGATGCACGAAGGACCGCTTCTTCGTAACGAACATTAAAGCCGTGAACAAAAACTAACGGCGTGCGCTTGGAGTCTTTGATTTCTTTAAAGAAATCAACTTGCTCTAGAGGTTTTGCTGAAAGAATTTTAAAAAAATCGGCGGAAGGTTGGCGATTATCGCGAGTGAATTTTGTGTCACCGACAGCGTGATTTTTTGGAGCGTTAATTTTGCAAGATCCCATTCGCAAAACTTTGTCAACCGCAACTCCGAACTGCTCGTCACCACATCCGAAATTTCCGCCTTTTGCCTTGCGATTGGTTGCGACATAGATGTTAACGGTCTTGGTGTCATCAAACGCTTCTTGGAGATATTCATTCCAAACCGGCTTAAGATTTTTTTGCGCCTTTTCGTCAATCGTAAGATTTTGGCAAGAATTAGCAATCAGGACGGCTAGAGTTAGTGCGATAATTTTTTTCATGAGAATTGATTTTTTTTGGTAAAGATTTTGTTTAAATTGAAATTGTCAGCAAGCCAATTGACAAGTCAATTTTGGCGAATAGCTTGCTTAAACTTCGCACCGCTAAACCCACTCAATTTCAATCTAATTATTTCAGGTAAAAACATGAACAAAAAATTCTTGCAATCTGTTGCTGCTGGCATCATGGGTCTAAGCCTTATTGCTTCTTGCTCTTTGGTAAAAAAAGAGTCTCACAAATGTGGCGCTGCTAACGGTTGTGCTGCTAAAAAAGACGAAGCTCACAAATGCTCTGCTGCTAAAAAAGCTGACGCTGCTAAAGTTGAAGCTCCTAAAGCTGAAAAAAAAGCTAAAAAAGCTAAAAAAGTAAAAGCTGCAAAAGCCGCTGCTACTTCTGAAAAAGAAGCTGCAAAAACTGAAGAAAAGAAAAACTAGTTTTGTCATGACTTCATGCAAAGTTCCAACCCCGACAAATTTAGTTGGGGTTGGACTTAGATCTCCCTACGTCCCCCACATCATAAAAAATTCCAAAAAAATCTCTCAAAAAATCGGCTGGCTCGAAGTTCACAGCGAAAATTATCACCATCTTTCGAGCGACTCATTTAAAAATCTCACTACACTTAGAAAACACTTTCCCATCAGTTTGCACTCAGTTGGAAACTCACTTGGATCAGCCCAAAAAATTGATTTAATTCACTTAAAAAAACTTAAAGATCTTGCTGATGCAATTGAGCCATTTTTAATTTCTGACCATATTTCTTGGGGCAGAGTTGATGGAAATCACACCAATGATTTATTGCCACTTCCCTACACTAAAGAAGCTTTGAGAGCGATTTGTAATAACGTTGCTTTGATGCAAGATTTTTTGGGTCGAGAAATTTTAATTGAAAATCCTTCGGCTTATTTGTCCTTTAGAAATCAAGAATTTGATGAAGCCGAATTTATCAATGAAATTGCCAAACAAACTGGCTGCGGGCTGCTTTTGGATGTGAATAATATTTTTGTCAGCTCGCAAAATTGCAGGGAATTTCAGCCCAAAAAATATCTGCAAACAATTAACAAAAAAATCGTCAAAGAAATTCACCTCGCCGGCCATTCAAAATCACAAATTTTTGATGGCAAAACTTATCAACAAATTCTAATCGACACCCATAACGACGTGGCCTGCGATGAGGTTTGGGAAATTTACCACATGGCCATCAAAACATTCGGCAAGACGCCTTCTTTAATTGAGTGGGATCAAGATTTTCCGGAATTTGATGTGCTGCTTTCTGAAGCTGGCAAGGCCGCTAAAATTTTAAATAATGACTAAATTACTTAATCTTCAGCGCCAATTTGCTGACCATTTACACAAAAAATCTGATACGAGAGTTTTGCAAGAAATCTCGGGATCTAAGCTTGGTGCTGTAGCACGCTTAAATATTTACCGCAATAATGTTTACGGCGGATTTGAGTCGGTTTTGTCGTCTAATTTTTCTGTGACCAAAGAAATTTTAGGAGCGGAAAAATTCGAAAAATTACTCACAAAATATTGTCAAAAATTTCCTTCTAGTAGTGGTGATTTAAATGAATTTGGCGGCGATTTTCCGAAGTTTATTTCTCGCGCTAAACCATTATATTTAAAGGATTTAGCCCGTTTAGAACTGTTGCATCACCAAGCTTATTTTGTTGAAAAAAATAATAAGAAATTTGACCTAAAAAAATTTCAAAAACTGCCGGTTGAAAATTTTACCAATTTAATTTTTTCGCTTGATCCGG
>CAIUFU010000025.1 GCA_903898475.1 uncultured Alphaproteobacteria bacterium
GCAAGAATTTGCCCGAAAAAAATGAAGCTCTGCATCAATCCAAATAGCTGCGACGCATGATTCTTATTGATTTGGAGACAAAGAGCAAAAAATGGAATGAAGAAAAAAACATCGAAAAACTTGTCGAAAAAATCTGCCAAAAAATTATTCCGCTCACCGATTTAAAAAAACTTTTAACTAAAAATTTCGCGCTGGAAATTGCGGTTTCTCTGGTTTCAGACGCGCAGATTAAAAAAATAAATCAGCAATTTCGTGACAAAAATAAGGCCACTGATGTTTTGTCATTTTCTAATTTGGATGAAAATTTAATTCGCCAGATCGGTTTAAAAAAAGCGATTGGAGCTTGTAATTATTTGCTTCTGGGCGACATTGTGATTGCTTACGAAACAGTCAAAAAAGAATCCCTTGCACAAAAAAAGAAATTTCATGAGCATCTGACACACTTGATTTTGCACAGTATTTTGCACTTGATTGGCTTTGACCACGAAGATGAAAAGATGGCAAAAATCATGGAAAATCTCGAAATAAAAATTTTGAAAACACTAAAAATTCAAAATCCCTATCAACAAAATCACTAATCAATGGAAGGCTCGTCGAAGAAGAAGGCTCGCGCTGTTAAAGGCAAATCTCGTTTTAAAAAATTATTAAGTTTTTTCCTAAATCTTTTTGGAAAAAAAACCAAAAAGTCATTTTTTTCCGTTATTTCGCACTTGTTAGAAGATTATGAAAAAGAAGGGTTGATTAGCGCTGAAGAGAAAAAAATGTTCAAAAATATTGCATCTTTTGGCGACAAAAAAGTTTGCAATGTGATGACGCCAAGAGCTGATTTGATTGCGATTAAGCACGATGCTACACTCGAAGAAGTTAAAAAAATTATCACAACTGACGGGCATACTAGACTTCCAGTTTTTAAAGAAGATCTCGACGAAATTATTGGCTTTATTCATAGCAAAGATTTGGCGAAATTTCTCTGCAAAGAAGATCAGCACTTCACTGTGGCGAAAGTGTTGCGTAAAATTTTATTCGTTCCTGGTTCGATGAAATTGCTCGAAGTGATGCGCCGTATGCGTTTGGCGCAAGTTCACGTGGCAATTGTTTTGGATGAATTTGGTGGCGTTGATGGTTTTGTGACGATTGAAAATTTGATGGAACAAATTGTCGGTGATATTGAAGACGAGCATGATTTGCCGTCAGACAGCCTATCTTTTCGCGTCAAAAAAATTAACGACAAAGCTTTTCAATTTGGTGGGCGAGTTGATATTGAGAAAGTTGAGGAGATTTTGCAGATTAAAATTAAGCAAGATGATGACGAGTTTCATACCATCGGCGGCCTAGTTATGGCGTTGTTTAAGCGCGTTCCTGAAATTGATGAAGAAATCGAAAAATACGGATTAAATTTTAAAATTATCGATGCCGATAGTCGTTCGATGAAGTTGGTAGAAATTTCAATTTTAGAAAAAAACTAGGATGCGGGACTACACTCAAAATTCACAAAAAGTTTTTCCAATAATCGATTTGGGTGATTTCGTGCTGCGCGAAAAATGTGACGCAGATGTTGAAGATTTTTTTGCTTATTACGCAGATCCTGAAGTTAACAAATTTATTTTGTGTGAGATTCCGCATGATTTAGAAAGCGCTAGAAGAGAGTTACATTATTGGCGCAACGTCTTTTACCAAAATGACGGAATCTATTTTGCGATCGCAGATAAAGCCAATGATCGCATGATTGGCTCAATTGGTCTTACCAGTTACAATGCTTATCAAAGTCGAATTGAAATTAGTTACGACTTGGCTTGTGAATATTGGGGACGCGGCATTATGACCAAGGCGATTAAAGCAGTGTTAAAATATGCTTTCGAAAATTTTTATTATGGTCGTGTCAATAGAATTGAGGCTTTTGCCTCAACAAATAATGAAACTTCAAAACATCTTTTGTTAAAAACTGGATTTGTTTTGGAGGGCATTTTGCGTCAACATCGTTACCATCGCGGGGCCTATGTTGACGTTTGCGCCTTTAGTATGCTTAAAAGTGATTTTGTGCTTTTACGCTAGAATAAGAAAATTTAATTTGACTTCTAGCTTTTGCTAACTTTAATGCGCCGCCTCTTTTCCCGCTTGCGTTCCCAAATATTTTTATAAATTCAGCTTAATTCGAAGAAGGATATTCTATGCTTAAAACTTACGTCGCTAAACCTAGCGAAATTGAAAGAAAATGGTGGTTGATTGATGCCGAGGGACTAGTTCTGGGTAGAGTTGCTACGATTGTTGCTAACTTGCTTCGTGGCAAACATAAAGCAACATTCACACCAAACCTTGATTGCGGTGATCACGTTGTGATCATCAATGCTGAGAAAGTAAAATTGACCGGCAAAAAATATGCTGAGAAAAAATACTATTGGCACACTGGCCACCCAGGTGGAATCAAAGAAAGAACAGCTCGCGAAATCATTGAAGGAAAATTTCCTGAAAGAATTTTGGAAAGTGCGGTTTCTCGTATGATTTCTCGCGGACCATTGCAGCGCGATATTATGACTAAATTGCGTATCTTCAAAGGCGCAGTACATAACCATCAAGCACAAAACCCACAAGTTTTGGACATTGCTTCAAAGAATCGCAAAAATACAAAAACTAACTAATCAAAACTATGTCTTCAGTTGTAAAAGAAAAAATCATCGAAGTTAAAGAAATTCCAGCTGGAATTGCTGCTCTTCCAAGAGAACGCAAAGTTGACGCTCAAGGGCGCGCTTACGGAACTGGCAAAAGAAAAAATGCTGCAGCTCGTGTTTGGATCAAAAAAGGAACCGGCAAAGTTACAGTGAATGATCGCGATGCTAAGATTTATCTTGGCAGAGAAATCTTGTTCAACATTGCAGTAGCTCCTTTTGGAACTACCAAAAATGAAAATAAATTTGACGTTATTGCTACAATTGCTGGCGGCGGAAAATCAGGACAAGCTGGTGCGTTGGCTCATGGTATCAGCAAAGCACTAGTTGCATTTGACCCAACAACTCACAAGCCACTTCGTGATGGCGGGTTCTTAACTCGTGACTCACGTGTGGTTGAGCGTAAGAAATACGGCTTGAAAAAAGCTCGTAAAGCTCAGACTTACCGTAAGAGATAATTCGTATGGGCGACCCAGTTTGGGTCGCCTTTACTTTTTATAGAGATGAAAAAATCCCCCCCAAAGAAAACAGATTTACCAAAAATCCTCATTGCCTCCGATCACGCCGGATTCGCTTTAAAACAATTTCTCATCGAAGAATTAAAAAAATTACAATTTGAGATTTTAGATCTCGGTTGCGACTCAGCTGAAAAATCGGTGGATTATCCTGATTACGCCCAAAAACTTTCTAAAAAAATTACCAAAAAAAATCAGCTTCAGGGCATCTTAATTTGCGGTTCAGGCATTGGCATTTCAATTGCGGCTAATCGTTTTAAACATATCAGAGCGGCGCTTTGTCATGATGTAAAAGCAACAAAATTGGCGCGCGCTCACAATGATGCCAATGTGCTTTGTCTTGGTGCGCGAGTAATTACAAACAAATCTGCGCTTTCGATTGTGAAAGCTTTTTTTTCCACTGAATTTGAAGGCGCAAGACATGCAGCAAGAATTGCCAAACTCTCCAAATAATCGTTTAATTCGCAGTTTCGGACGCGTTAAAAGTCGCAAATTTTCTGGTCACAAAACCACGCTGCTTGAAGATTTATTACCGAGTTACGAGATCGAAAGTTTCGCATCTCTACCACAAAAAACCTGCCTTGAAATCGGTTTTGGTTTTGGTGATTTTCTTTTTGAAAAGGCCAAAACAAATCCTGATACTTTCTTTTTTGGCGCCGAGCCACATGTCAACGGAGTGGCAAATTTACTAGCTAAACTTGAAGCTGAACCGTTGTCAAATTTAAAAGTTTCGCGCGAAGATGTGCGACTTCTGCTTGCGAAATTCCCTGATAAAAATTTTGACCAAATCTTTATTTTATTTCCCGATCCTTGGCCAAAATTTCGTCATTTTAAACGCCGCTTAATTACTGCGGAATTTTTAGATGAAGTTTTGTCGCCAAAAATGAAATCTGGCGCCAAGCTTACAATTGCAACCGATCACGACTCTTACAAAACTTGGATTTTAACTGAAATATCGCGCAGTAAGAAATTTTTGTGGGAAGCTAATTCTAAAAAAGATTGGCAAAATTTTCCGGCTGATTGGGTGACAACAAAATATCAAAAGAAGGCTGCAGTAGAAGGTCGCGTTTCGGTAATTTTTAATTTAAGTCACAATGTCTGATCTCTTAAAAATTTTACCAAAAGTGCGCGGAATTTATCGCGAAAACGCTGAATTAAAAAATTGGTTTGATGTTGGCGGCAAAGCCGAAATTATGTTTCGCCCAGCGGACATTTCAGATTTACAAGATTTTCTAAAAAATTGCCCGAAGGAAATTCCCATTAATATTTTGGGTGCTGCGTCAAACGTAATCATTCGTGATGAAGGTGTAAAAGGTGTTGTAATCAGACTTGGTGGCGAGTTTGCCAAAACTTCTTGTGACGGTGAGTTTATCAAAGCGGGGGCCGCAACCTTATGTGGCAATGTTGCTTTATTTTCTAAAAACGAAGCCTTGGCTGAATTGGAATTTTTAAGCGGAATTCCGGGATCAATCGGTGGCGCAATCGCTATGAATGGTGGATGTTACGGATCGGACATGTCGCAAATTTTGGTTAGTGCAACGGCGCTAGATTTTGAAGGAAATTTAATTAAATTAAAAAATTCTGATTTCGGATTTTATTATCGCGGCAATAAAATTTCTAAAAATTTTATTTTTGTCGAAGCCTTGCTTAAAGGTAAAAAATCGAATGTAGAAATTGTTGCCGAAAAAATTGCTGAGCTCAATCAACAGCGCGAAAAAGCGCAGCCAATTCGTGCCAAAACCGGCGGCAGCACATTTAAAAATCCTGAGAATCTAAAAGCTTGGCAGTTAATTGACGAAGCGGGATGTCGCGGTATGACTAATGGAGATGCCCAAATTTCTGAGAAGCATTGCAACTTTATGATTAATCAAAAAAGCGCTTCAGCGCAGGATTTAATTGATTTGGGAAATAAGATAAAAAAATTGGTCAAAGAAAAATCGGGTGTTAATTTGGAATGGGAAATAAAAATCATAGGCTGATAAAAATTCCCTGTTGCAATTTTAAAACAACTTCGACAAGGTGCGCCCCGCCTTACAAATCATTAGATTTTTGGACTCTCTTCCCTTTTAAACAAAATTAAAAACTATGAAAAAACTTTCTTCTTTTTTGGCGAAAGCAGCTCTTTTGTCTTTCGTCTTTTTAGCAGTTGCACCAGCGATTGTACCGGTTTTGTCATCTGACGCTTTTGCGGGAACTGCTGTTTCAGATGTTAACTCGAACGTTCTAGTTGGCACAATGTGTAACGCGCTTAAAGTTGTTACTGGTAACGGCGGTAAAGCTTTCGCGGCTTTCGCAATTATCTCAGTTGGTATCGGTTTCTTCACAGGTAAAGTTTCTTGGGGTTTGATGATCGGTGTTGCAATGGGTATTGCTGCAATGTTTGGCGCTCCAACAATCGTAGCTGCCATCTCTGGTGAAGGCGCTTACGACTGCAAATAATTTTATTACTTCTCACAAATGTCTAGAAAATGCGAATTACTTTCTGTTGGCGTGATGAGTGGAAACAAAGTTTCTCACTCTAACCGCAAAACAAGAAGAAGATTTTTACCAAATTTAAAAACACTCTCTTTCAAGAGCGAAACTCTTGGAGCAGATATCTCTCTAAAGATTGCTACTTCAACTCTTAGAACAGTTAATAAGTTCGGAAATATTGATAATTTTTTGGTAAATTATCGTTACTCTAAGCTTACTGAATCTGCTCAAAAACTTAGAAGACAAATCAAGAAAAAATTGATCAAGTCTGGTACTCTAAGCGAAGTGCAAACAGTTAAAGAAAAGAAAGCACCAATTAAAGCAAAAGTAGCTAAAGCTGCTGCTTAAAGATCGTTTTCTGGTACAAATTTAAAAAGCCGGCTCTTCTAAAAAGAAGGGCCGGCTTTTTTGTGTTTGGGGTTAAAGTAGTCATAGGTCCCTGAGCAAAGCACGTAGTGCGTCGTCGAAGGGCCGGAAC
>CAIUFU010000026.1 GCA_903898475.1 uncultured Alphaproteobacteria bacterium
CTTAAAGATAGTCACTTTTCATTGCTTAAGCATAAAAATGACAATGCGGCGGTAAATTCGTTTGAAGAATTTGTGACAAAAAATTTGAAATAAGTTTGGGCGATACAAGCAAATTACAGTCTTAATTTTCCTCAGTTTGACGCATTTAAGAAAATTACTCTTGCCATTTTTTAATCTGAAAAAGAAGGTTTTTTTCGCTTTGTCAAAAAAGCTTCTGGGAGGTTTTAGGTAAGTTGATTCACCTCAATTTGCACCCAGAGTTCTTTTCATCCTTCTAATTAAAAATTAAGAGACTTATGAAAAAAATTATCGCAATCGCAGCTCTAACCGCAGCTCTAGCATCTTCTTCAGCTTTTGCAAAAACTGAGGGAAATTATGTTGGAATCGATTTTCTTAAAACTTCCGTAACTAATCGCTATCAATCAAGTGGTGGTAAAGCCGCTGGTTATGAAAAATTTGACAACACCTCAAATGGCGTTGGCGTCAACTACAAACATGCCATAAATTTTAATGATGTTTTTGTAGCACCAGGTGTGTTTTTTGACAGACTTGGCTCTGAAGCAACCGACGTTGATGGCGGCACATTATCAACTCAATCTCGTTACGGCGCGAAATTAGATGTTGGTTATGACGTAAATGAGAACTTCTCAGCTTATGTAACCAACGGATTGGCTCACGTTAAATATAACATCAATCTTCCTAGCAACTCTACCAGCACCGGCGCAGAAATTTCATATTTCTACGGTGCAGGTTTATCGACTAAAATTACTAAAGATTTATCGCTAAATGTTGAGTACAACACTCAAACTTTAAGCATCGCAACTCCAAAAATTACTGGAGCAGATCACATTAAATCAAAACTTAATGTTGCTAAACTAGGACTTTCTTACAACTTCTAACTCGACTACGCCCTTGCGAAAAATTTTTCGCGAGGGTTTTTCTTCCAGATTTTCTTTAAAAAAACTCCCAAAATCATGAAGCTTTTTTCAGCTCTACTCTGCGCCACCATCTTGCTTGCAAGCCCATCTTACGCCACCGGACTTTTTGTTGGAGCTGATGCCTTATTTGCCACTTCTTCACATCGCGCCATTAATCCTTCACAAATTTCAGGACCAAAAAATGGCGATTTCAAAGACGCTGATAAATTAAATTATGGCCTTAATGCCGGTTTAAGATTGGACCTTCTAAATCTTTACGCATCGGGCGAAGTTTTTTACGACAATCTAAAAACCTCATCGAAAAATTTTGAATCAGCCACCGGCAGCAATAGCGTTGGCGACAGAATCAAAATCAATAATCGCTACGGCGTCAAAGCCAATCTTGGTTTGGCCGTTTTTCCAATTCCAAAAATTACTCCTTTCATAACTTACGGTCTCGCTGGAGTTAACTACAGCAGCAATGTTTTGTCTGATAATGCTTCAATAACAAAATCAAAACTAACTCCGCTTTACGGCGTTGGTTTGTTGATTGATTTTCCTTTAGGAATTTCCGCCAAAGCCTCTTACGACTATCAACAATTCAACATGCAATATGCTGAATCTGGTTCAAAAATTCGCACTCATCTTGGCGTGGCGAAACTTGGTTTAATTTATAATTTCTAAAAAATGTCAGTCACAATCAAAACAAAATATCTTGGTGAATTAAGAACCCAGTCTACTCACCTAAAGTCTGGCAACGATTTAATCACCGATGCGCCTTTGGACAATAACGGCAAAGGCGAAGCTTTTTCACCAACCGATTTACTCGCAACCGCTCTAGCTACTTGCATGATTACCGTAATGGGAATCAACGCCAATAAGCATGGCCTAAATATTGACGGCATTGATTGCGACGTGACAAAAATAATGGCAATAAATCCGCGCCGCGTTTCTGAGGTCATCATCGAATTCAATTTTCTAAAAAATAATTTTGACGAAGCACAAAAAGAAATGCTGCGCGATGCCGCTTACTCTTGTCCAGTTGCA
>CAIUFU010000027.1 GCA_903898475.1 uncultured Alphaproteobacteria bacterium
GGCACGGGCTTGAATCATGCTTCGACAGGCTCAGCATGACAATGAAGTGAATTTTAAGTGAAGAAAAAATGAAAAACAAAAAACTCGCAAATCTCTTAATCCTCGCCGCAATCGCCTCTTGTACTCTGGCGCCGAATTACAAGCGTCCGAAAGTTGAGCTACCGCTTGAGCAACCGGCGAGTGCCGCTAAGAAAAAAATCGCCATTATTTCTTGGCAGGAATATTTTGCCTCCCCCGATCTACAGCGCGTGATTCAGACTGCTTTATTTAATAATCGCGACATGCGGGTGGCTAATCTCAATATCGAGTCAGCACAGGCAACTCATGGTGTAGTGCGCTCTAATCTTTTGCCGACAATTAATGCAACGGGTTACGAAACGCGCCAAGGCGTTCCCGGATCTTTCGCTATATTTATGCCAAAAAAACAATTTCGCGCTAACGTTTCACTTGCCACTTACGAGGTGGATTTTTTTGGCAGATTGCGTTCGTTAAAAAAATCAGCACTCGAAGATTTTTTGGCCTCCGAACAAGCGCGCAACGTCACCAGAATTTCGCTAATTTCCGAAGTAGTAAATTCTTACGCACAACTTTTGCTTGATCGTGAATTGCTAAAAATCGCCGAGAAAAATGCTGCGGCGCAGGCAGACCGTTACAAATTTTCTGAACTGCGTTACAAAAACGGCATCGATTCACAAACCGATTTGCTCAATGCTGAAGCCACAATTGAGGCGGCCAAAAACAATTTTGAAACTTACAAAAAATTAGTGAAGCAAGATGAAAATGCTTTGATGCTTTTGATGGGAGTCTTTGATGAGAGCGCCTTGCCGGCGCAAGATGTGGCTTTTAGCGACATTAAAATTAACGAAGATTTGCTCGATTTAGTGCCGTCATCTTCTTTGTTTTTGCGACCAGATATTCAACAAGCCGAGCATGAATTAAAAAGCGCTAATGCTAATATTGGAGCCGCTCGCGCTGCTTTCTTTCCATCAATTACTTTGACTGGAAATTACGGTTACGCCTCGCGCGAAATGAGTAATTTATTTGATTCAAAAACTTGGTCATTCACACCGCAAATTAACATGCCGCTTTTTGCTGGTGGAAAAAATCTCTATAATTTGAAGCTAGCTGATTTGCGCAAAAAAGTTGAAATCGCCCAATATGAAAAAGCGATTCAAACCGCTTTTCGCGAGGTTTCAGACCAGCTGGCAGAAAGAGATGCGATTGTGAATCAGTTTGAATCTTTTGATAAAATTTTAAAAAGCAGAAAGAAGGGCAGTGACATTGCGGAAGTAAAACATCAGGTGGGAGTTAGCAGCGCGCTGAATGTGTTGGATGCAAAAATTGCTTTGTTTGCGGCCGAACAAAATCAGGCAAGTGCCAAAAAAGAATACATCGCCAACTTGATTGCGCTTTACAAAGTGATGGGCGGGGGCAGTGAGTTGGAAGAATAAAGAAATTCTGAGTTGATTATCTTTGTTCTCCCAAATTCAATGACCGTAGTTTCATTTCTTAAATTTTTTCCCCGCCTCTTTTATGCAATTTCAATTACCAAATTTGCGGGCTAAAGAAAAATCCTCAAAAGCTTTTTCCCTGATTGAAGTTTCAGTTGTTCTTCTAATTATCGGTATCTTCATCGCTGGCATCTTAATTGCAGGCAATCTGGTAAGAAAATCGCGAATTGCCGCTGCTCAAAGTTTGACCAGATCATCTCCGATCAATACAATTCAAGATTCGGCACTCTGGCTAGAAAGCAGTGTAGATTCTAACTTTGGAGATGGTGAC
>CAIUFU010000028.1 GCA_903898475.1 uncultured Alphaproteobacteria bacterium
ATCTTTAGTGGTTTTAAAGAGAGAAATAAAAATACGGGCAAATTTTTTGTCTTTAAAAAGACTAATGTTGATTTTGATAACAATGGGTCAAAGGAAGTAATATTAAGTCACTCACCAAGTGATATGCTCGGATTTTCTAGTTGCCATGTAAGCGATATTCCAGAAACTGTTGTTTCGCAAACTTATAACACAATGTATGCTTCGCAGTGTTACTTATTCTACTACAAAGGACGAATTTATAGTGCTCGTTATGATACAGGGGCCATTGGAGTTCATGAACCAAAAACCAATCACGCTAAACAAAAAACTTTTTTCCCAGAACGGGTTTGTACATTAGTACTTACACCTGCTGCTGACAAACCAGCCTCTAAAGCCCTCGATGAAGAAGTAGCAAAAACCGCACCAAAAAATCTACGAACCCCAAAACCAGAAAAGCAAAAATCAGAATAATTAAAAGTGAGTAAAAAAATAACCCAACCCTTCCAACCAAAAAATTAATCACGAGGTAACCCATGCCACTAGAATTCAATGAATTCACCAAAGAAACCCCAATCGATAACGAAAAACTCTACAAAAAAGAGCGCGCGCGGATGATGATTCAGATTGAAGAAAGTGGCGCGCCAAAATTGGAAGCTTACGTTGATTCGGAAGGACTTCCTACGATTGGGATTGGGATGAATTTGAGTGCTAAAGGGGATGTTCTTAATGAAGTTCTGGATACTATCCTTGGAAAGATTGATAACTCGGGAGATCTCTTTATCGAAGATAAATATCGCAAACAACTCACCGCAATCCTAGCCACCCAACGCCCAATAACCCACAACAAAACAGTAAAAGACAAACAAAATACAGATTTGCGAGAAGCGTTAGAAGCCATAATGGTAAACCGTGCCGCCGATCCAAGAATCATTTTTACCGATAAAAGAACAACTTTCACATTTACCGATTCCGCTGAAGTTGAAACCGTCTTTAATTCTTTAGCTCCAGACTACGAAAGCAAAATCGACTCTCGTATTGGCAACACCGACACTGTTCCTTACTCTTACGAACGACTAGCTTTATTCTCTCTTGCTTACAACAGACCAACTCTTCTTGGCGCAGATTTAAAAGCAGCAATTACAGATGGAAACCGCCCAGAAGCTTGGTATCAAATTCGCTATTTATCGAACAAAGCTAAAGATCATGGCCTAGCAAAACGTCGCTACTACGAAAGCCAAATATTTGGTCTCTACAATGACAGAGCTCTTCACGGCGATGTTTCGGATGCAGAAGCAATCTCAGTTGAAACCATGTTCAACTCTCATGCTTCTGACATGGCAAAATATGATGCTCAAACCTTTACAACTAAGGATCGAAATGGAGTAGTAACCACGCATAAATTCAGCGAAATGGTTGCCGCCGCCAATCGAGACTTTGCTGGAATTGCTTTGGGAGAAAATGGACAAGTTCAAACTCGCCTAGAGTCAATTGCCAGATCAAGAAGATGTTTGGTTAATAGCCTTATTCCTGGCAAAAAAGTAAATCAAATCGCTGTCGCCAGAACTTCTGATGGCGCGATAGTTGGCGCTTCATCAGTTTCTGATCCGCGAGTAATTCCCGCTAAAACTAAATCGATCTCAAATCAAAATTTACAATCGTTGGGTCTTGCATCGAGTCACACATCGGAAGTTTTTGAAGAAATAGAATCTTACTCAGATGCTTATTACCAAAGCGATGATGCACTTGGGCAAGCAGTTGATGATGACAGTAATTACTATTACCAAGGCATTGAATCAGATGATGGAGCAGCAGAAGTTTCAGAAATTGTAAATACTCTTTTAATCGGAACAAGCGCCTCCGACACCTTCTACCTCGCGTCCCTTTCAGGTCACGACTACATCACTTCATACGCAAATGATGGTAAAATTCAAATCGGCTCAACCGTTCTTTCGGGCAATGCTTTGCCTAAGACGGGTGTGAATGGTGATGTGATTGCTGGTTCTTGGACTCTTGCTGGATTTGATATTTCTCAGGCTGGAGCTGATTTGGTAATCTCTCAAGCGGGAGCCAATATTGGGCTTTCTTCCACCCCAAAAATCACCGTGAAGAATTTTCCTTTTAGTCAAAGCCGCGGAGCGTTTGGGGTGACTCTTGGTAAAAAAGCTGATCTGGCGCTTGATAGAGATGGCAAGGTAATCAGCACCAGCGGATATGACTTGGAAACTAAATCATTGCCTCAGGGTTATTATTTTAATGGCGGGCCTTTTCCTAAGTTAGGTTCAAATCAAGATCAGTTTTTTGGTTTGTTGCGTCATCACGCTGATGATATCGCAATCACCGACCAACATGTGGTGGCGCGCTTTAACGCCAAAGGTGAAATTTTAGAATTTCAACCACTTCACGATTCTCTTCCTGTAACTTCTGCCGCAGCTCCTGTAACTTATGTTGATCCGATTAGTGGTTCGATATTTTTTCAGCAGCCCGGAAATGCTGATCTGATTACGGACACAAGGATGTCAAATTGAACAACTTCCGAAAATTTCTTTGTAAAAAATAGATCGAAAATTTAAGCAGAAATCCCTTCCTCAAATCACCAACAACGAAAAACACATAATTTATGAAATCTTCTAAAAAAATTCTTACTCTCGCGCTAACAGTTTTTACTGCTTTATTTTTTAACTCATCCTTTGCGGAAACAGTAAAATCAGAATCAAATCAGAAAGCTTCAAGCAAAAACAAACCCTCTAAATTTTACATTCAAGACGGTAAGCAACTCGAACTCTGTCGTGATATTAAGAAGATTTTAGATGATCCAGAGAATATAAATTTTGGTGAGCCGTTTATGCAAAATGCTGAGTTTGCTATTCCAAAAAGTTACAAAGATTTTCGTACTGTGAAGTGGGAAGATGTTCCAGAAAAAGATGTCACAAAATATATCGCCTCTCCAAA
>CAIUFU010000029.1 GCA_903898475.1 uncultured Alphaproteobacteria bacterium
GAACAGCTAGCGGCCGAGTCGACGGCATTGAAGTAGGGTTGCACGTCGGTGATTGCGACGGACGCACACTTGGATTCGCTGATGGACGGTACGTCGGCACCATACTCGGCGTTGCGCTTGGCGCAGCGGTTGGAGTCAACGAGGGATGGACTGAGGGACCCGCTGTAGCTGGGGCGAATGTTGGCGTGCCTGGGAGCGGAGTAGGCCGTATCGAAGGATCGAGGGAAGGAGCCTGGGTAGGGCGGAGAGTGCTGGGAGGCATCGTCTTCACCGTCGGCCTCGAGGTGGGGCGGCTTGAAGGCGATGCCCTTGGATTGGCTCAGGATTTTTAATAAGTCAAAGACTTAGGACGGGTTCTAAGCAAACGATTCGATCCACCTCGCCTTCCCGCGCCATCAATGACAGAGGAATTGGATGTGGCAACGACAGGGCTTGGTGGGGAATTTCTGTTAAATAATTTCGATATTTCTTGATTTGCAATCCTTTGATGCTCTGGAGAAAGATTGTCCAAAAATTCCAATCCACCACCCAGAAAGTCCATAATTTTAGGCGCTATAGGACTTATTGGATTGTCGGCACCAATATCTTTTAGATCTTTTAGTAAATTACCAAGACTAGATTCCGCTTCGAAGCCGGTACGAAATAACAGATTCATATCTTTCAAGAGGGCGGCTTGTTTAGCAAAATTATCGCCACTTAAAAGAGTAGCGATTACCGAATTTGCCTCGAGCAAAGATCTATTGCGAGCTGCTCCGTCAGAAACCTCTCGAGCAGCTGTTGGAAGATCGCTATTTGAGCGATTGATTCCGTAGAATTTTTCCGTCAATGAATCTTTGAGCCCTATTAATTTAATTGTGCGCACTTCATTTTCTGGCTGATGACCAGGAGCAGCGACACCAAATGCCACGGCAAGAAAAGTTAGAAATTCTCTAAAGCCATTTTGTTCGACTAATGCGAACGCCCTGTAATTTCCGATGCAAATTAATGCTGCACGCTGAGCAAGATCAGTCGAAATAATCATTAGATTTGCAACCTCGAAATGACCGTTACCCACAACCTCGGGAAATGCTTGATTGATTCCAACCACTCTCTGAGCAGGATTGCTAATCAATCCCAATATAAACTCTGTAGTTCCAAAATGACCCCTTATCGCAGATTAATGAAATGCTCCAGGAACTAGCTGATCGAGAACCTCCGCCTCAGTTAAATTTGGAAGCATAGCGCGGTTTCTAGCAATTGCAGTCAAAAATTTTACACTTTCAAGATCTCCGCTTTTTGAGAAAGCATCAAATGATTCTTCAATCATGTTTAAGCGCTCATCAGAATCGGACTCCGATATGAGTATGCAATTTGCAGCTCTCGAATCTTTGTTTGTTGCGGCCCAATATAACGAAGCGCCGTCATTTGTCCTAAGCATTCCTCGAATACGATCCTGATCAGTCGTTAAGGAAATCAAGAGATTCATAATTTCAATATGTCCGTTTCGCGCAGCTTCTTCAAACGCATAATCGCCTTCCGAATGAATCATATTCTGAAGCAACTCTTGATCCGGAGTTGCCGCGATCAAATATTCTACAATTTCTAAATGTCCGTTTTCTGCGGCTTTCTTAAATGCATAATCATTGCTGTTATCATCAAAATGAATTAACTTCTGACGCTTACTTTCTTCCGTTGATTCGACTATGAGCTTCACAATTTCAAAATGCCCATTTTCTGCAGCAAAGCGGAATGCTCTTGGCAACATTTCTTTAATATCCAGCCTGTAAGCGCTCAGCGCCACTATAAATCTTGCAGCTTGATTATTGCCTTCTTTGGCAGCTTCATTAAGCAAATCATAAAACACTTCATCAAGAAGCTCCCCCTCATCTTCTGAGGTAGCTGCTTCATAAGTTTCACCAATTGATTTTATTAGATATTCTACAATTTGATCATGTCCATTTTCTGCCGCTATTGCACCTGCAGCGACCCAATCTTTTACATCTTGCCCCAAAGCGCCTTGCTTAATTATCTCTAAATTACCCGCTACTATTAGCTCTTTTAACTCTCTTGAAATCGTCATTAAATTAAAAAATTATTAAGATTGGGGCCAAGCCCTTTAAATAATCACTATTTCATCAAGTCTTTTTAACTCAAAATAGTGAAAATGATCGATCTTCTGTCGCCCTCTGAGAGAAAATTGATTATATTTTTTCCCAAAAACTCACTCCTCTTTATTACAAAACAGCAAAAAATGCACTTGGATACTTGAAGTTACCTATCAATTCCACTGAGACCACCCTCCCGCCAATCACCGCATAAAAAGGATTGTACGCACCAAATCCGACAAAGCCACAGATCAAAAACAAGATAAAAAGCTTTTAGAAAATTTTTTTGAGATCTTTTCTGAGTTAATTTTTTAGAAAGCTAGATTTGTAACAAAATCATAAGCTTTATAATCACTCACCCTCAACCCGATTTTTTAACGCAAGATCTTTTTGCCTGAAGTCGCAGCTAGCAATAAAGACTTTGTCAGGAAATTACAATTTAGATAAAATGGAAGATTTGCCAGAAAGCAACTTTCTACAAGGACGCCCTCCCGGGACAGAGGAAGAAAAATGCTTGACGATCGATTTTTTCTTAGAACCCGTCCTAAGTCTTTCTTACCGAACAAGCAACAACCTCACAAACGCCAATTCAATCATTGCGAGAGAGGTGGAGAGCTTTCTCTCGCAGTTCTTCCAAAGTCTTCTGCATTTTTCTAACCACGCAAAAGA
>CAIUFU010000030.1 GCA_903898475.1 uncultured Alphaproteobacteria bacterium
CCCAAGAATTGCAGGTTTGCAAATTGGTACGAGCTACACGCCAAATAGCGGCAATAGCGGCTTCACCGCGACAAAATATTATCGCAATGCAGTTGCGCCTGTTGCCGATATTTTGAGTTTTGGCGCTAATTACGCCGAAGATTTTGATAATCTCAGCGTTGAAATTTCAGCAACTGCTGAAGAAGGACGCGCCAGAAAAACTGTTGAGGCTAGACAAAATTTATCTGCTTACGACATGGCGGCGAAGCTTGATTACTTTGGTTTTAGCTTAGGTGCGTCTTACGGCTCGTGGGGAAATTCTTTGTACGCGGCGCGCGATATTTCAGCAAAATCGGATTATTACACCCTCGGTTTAGCTTACGCTTTTGGCCCAATTGCGGCGAGTATTACCAGTCTCAAAAGCCAATTCCAAAAAAATGATTACGCGGCAATTTCGCTCGGTCTTGACTATAAGCTTGCCAAAGATTTGATGCCTTATTTTGAATTAACCAAATTCAATTTTAAGTCACATCAAGCACAAGTCTCTGGCGCTTCAAGCCAAGGAGCTCTAGTTCAAAACAACCACGGTTATGTTTTCTTAACCGGAATTTTAATTTCATTTTAAATGAGTGTAGCAGCGTTAGATTCCTATCTTTTGCCGTTGAAGCAAATTCTTGACCGTGACGGCGTGAATGAAGTTTCAATCAACCGACCTCACGAAGTTTGGATCGAATTCAAGGGCGACATGATTCGCGAAGAATTGCCAACCTTCGACATGGAGCATTTAAAATCTTTGGGTCGTTTGGTAGCGCAAGCAACCGAGCAAAGATTAAGTGAAGAAGAACCACTACTTTCCGCAACACTTCCCAGCGGTTATCGTATTCAAATTGTTTTCCCGCCAGCCTGCGAACAAGGCTCGGTTGTTATCTCAATTCGTAAGCCTTCAAGCCTGAAATGGACTTTGGAAGATTACGATAAAATGGGCATGTTTGACTCAACTTCGGTGGGTGAGGTTGAAGATAAAAATGATCTGATTTTGGCAAAATTGCTTAAGCTAAATCGCATTAAAGATTTCTTGCATCGCGCCGTTATTTACAAAAAAAATATCATTATTTCTGGTGGTACTTCAACTGGTAAAACCACATTTACCAATGCCGTAATCCGCTCAATTCCTCACGAAGAAAGACTTATCACCGTGGAAGACGCGCGAGAAGTTGATTTATCTTCGCATCCCAACCGTGTGCATTTAATTGCCTCAAAAGGTGGTCAGGGTCGTTCAAAAGTTACTACTCAAGATTTGATTGAAGCCTGTCTGCGTCTTCGTCCTGAGCGCATTATCGTAGGGGAGTTGCGTGGTTCTGAGGCTTTCAGTTTCTTGCGGGCGATTAATACTGGTCACCCTGGATCAATTTCAACTCTGCACGCCGACACTCCAAAAATGGCGATTGAGCAATTGAAGATGATGGTAATGCAGGCGGGGCTAGGCATGACGCCAAGCGAGATCGTTTCTTACATTAAAAACGTAGTTGATATTGTGGTGCAGTTAAAACGTGGTGGCAAAGGAAGGCGTTATATTTCAGAAGTTTATTTTAGAGCAATTCACGACAAGCCGGCTGGAGAAAAAGCTGCTTAAAATCACAATTAA
>CAIUFU010000031.1 GCA_903898475.1 uncultured Alphaproteobacteria bacterium
CCAACTCTACATATTTCAAATTTTCCGTCTGTTTTTGTTGAAACGACATATTTGCCAAATCTATTTCTTTGACGCATGTCCTTCAAAGTTCTGCACCAAGCAATGTGAAACCTTGGTAAATTTTCACCCTGCTTTGAGTTGTAGTAAGAGGAGTAATCAGGAACATCTCGAATATAAACCAAAACCCTACTGTCTTTGTAGCCTAGGGTTCCATCTTCCAAAATTGTAATATCTTCAAAATTTACATCTAGCCCTTTGCTCACCAGAACGTCTAGTTCGGCCATTGTTAAACCTTGGCCTTTGTAGTTCAAAGAAAACAATCCAAACTCGGTAGCGCCCATCGCGCGCCGCAATCTGTTGAATGGTTCAAAATTTTCAAAATCTGGCAACTTCATTTTATTGATTCGGTAATTTTAGCCATCTTCGCCTCTGAGTCTGTCACAATTCTAAATTCAACTCTTTGAGACTTTTTGTCATTTTCAGAACCGTCAGAGTTTAAAATTGGTTTTGATGACGAGAGACCGTTGGCTGTTACGTGTTGCTTGGTCCAGTTTGAATCCAGTTTTGTTTCATCCAGCCCAAGAACAAATTGCAGAGCGCTTCTGGTTCTTGCTTGAGAGAGTGCCATATTTTGAAAGTAGGCTTCTTCTAATGAGGTTGAGCCATTCCAGATACTAGAAGTGTGACCCTCAATTCTGATTTCCTGTATTGAGTCTTTGTATTTATCCGAGGTGATGATTTTTAAATATCGTGGGAAAAAGCTTCTCAATATCTCTTTGAAGCGTGGATTTAATTCATCTCTTCCAGTGGCAAATAAAACTTCAGGCTCTTTGAATCTAAGAGTTAGATTTGAATCAAATTCCGCTCCCCAATTTCGCAAATCTCCTTCAAATTCTTTATTCAAATCTTCGTAAAGTTTGTTGCGCAAATCATTGTAGAGCACCGCAACTTCTCTAATTTTTGCTTGGTCTGCTTCAACTTTTATCATGAAAGAGATCGCGATCAGCATGAATATCATCATTAAACCAGTCATCAAATCGCTAAGTGAGATCCACTGATCTTCGATGTAATGTGCCGAGTTTGTCAGAGATCTGTTTTTCTTTATCATAAATTGCCCTAGCCGATTTTACCGATTTGCAAAACCTTCTGTAAGCTTTCTGTGATTGGCGAGTAGTCGCTGGCAAATTTCTCTGAAAGTGCTGCCATTTGCTTCCCAAAAGTTTCGAGTGATTTTGTGAGCTCGTCGCTGAGAGCCTTGTCCAAAACCAAAACTTGCTCTTTGGTTTGCTCAACAAGGCCTTTGATACTTTTGTTGAAGTCATCATTTGAAACTCTCAAACCCTCAATCAGAACATTTTTTAGATCATTTTGACAAGAGGTCACAGAGCTCGAGATTTGCTTTGTCATTTCGTGAATTTTTTCTTCCAATTGCGGAATTCCAGAGCCAGCGCGATCAAGTAAAACAGCAAGAGCGGTCAATGATTCTTGTAGATGATTTCTTTGCTGTTCTAGGCCGCTTAAAATTGCTGAAAGGCTAATTGCTGTGTCGGTAAATTTTACTGTATTGTTCAAAACTGAATCGTATCTCACTGCGGCCTCAGTCATGTTTTGAGTGGTTTTTGACTGCTGCTCAATCATACTCTCCATGTCATTTTTATATCGTTCTTGCCATACCAGGATTTTGCCAACTGCCTCATTCAGCTGCTTAAAGTTTTCTCCGAATTGTTCATTTATTTTAGTGTTAAAATCTCTTATCACCTCTTTCAAAGCTTCAATCAGCGCTTTAGAGTTGTTATCAGCAACCTTCTCGTAAAAATCTTGCAAAGATTTGTTAACTCGATCCATCCGATCATTCGAATCTTGGCGCGTTAGTTTTAGCTGGTTTACAAGAGTTGAGTCATCATCTCCTGAAATTGATTTTTGTAAGGAGATTAAGTGGGATGCTAAGTCATCTATGGTTGAGCCTTCGGTTTCAGATGTTTCTTTATGACCCCAAACAATATCTCTAATCTTTATTGTTAGAGCTCCACCAACCCCAAAAACCGAAGCCCAAAAGGCAGTTTTGATGCCGTTTAGAAGCTTTGGAACCCCATCGGCAATATTTGTTGCGTCAAAGTACAAAAGACCGAGCGCGATTCCAACAAAAGTACAAAAAATGCCCATCGTCATTAAAATCGCTGGCGCCTTTACAACAACTTTTGAATCAAATTTTTTGTGAAAGTAGTAAGTAGAGCAGATAATTACGGCAATGAAGAATAGTGTCTCTCCCGATAAGGAAGAAAAGAGCAATGATATGATGTCCATTTTGCTTAGAGATAAAAGATTCGAGAATCAGCAACAGGGGTGGGACATCGTGGATTGGGTTTTTGCTGCTACAGCTTTTTTAGCATCCTGTGAAAGCTTTAACAAAAAGCTAGAACCTAAACAACGTCGGTGATTTTTATCTATTTGTGAGCCTCTTTGGGATTCAAAAATTTATTTTTTGGTTTGAAAAGTTGTTTTTTGTGATCGTTTTTAATAACCTTATTTACGCATCTTCAATATTTTTATAGTCAGGACCTATGAACCAAAAACACGAAAACAAAGCCCCAAGAAAAATTGTAACCCAACCTTTCGATTTTTCTGTTCAGGATTTGGTGGATAAAATTAG